>JBDQIL010001018.1:0-2508 GCA_040264415.1 Myxococcota bacterium | reverse complement strand
GTGTCGGCGTCGGTGAGCTGCACGGGGCGGTCGACCGGCAGCCCGTCGTGCGGCACGGTGGCCCGCCCGCCCCAGACCCAGATGGAGTTCACCGCGTCGTCGCGAAAGCTCCACCGCAGGTTGTTCTCGAGCCCCTGCCCCGCGGCGAGCAGCACCACGAGCATGAAGACCCCCCACGCCACCGAGAAGGCGGTGAGCGCGGTGCGGAGCGGGTGGCGGCGGTGAAGCTCGACCACCTCGATCCATCGGTCGAGGGACAAGAGGGCGCGCAGCGGGGCCTCCGGCGCGAGTGGCGTCCGCTCTCTACCCGGCTGGGGCGCGGTGTCGGACGGCCGCCTACGCGCCGACCACCCGCCCATCCCGCAGGCGAATGATGCGGTCGGCCCGGGCCCCGATCTCGGGCTCGTGGGTGACCAGCACCAGGGTCATCCCGGCGCGGTGCACCTCGGCCAGCACGTCCATGATCTCGGCCGAGGTCTGGGTGTCGAGGGCGCCCGTGGGCTCGTCGGCCAGGATCACGCGGGGTTCGGTGACCAAGGCCCGCGCGATGGCCACACGCTGCTTCTGGCCGCCCGACAGCTCGGAGGGGCGGTGATCGAGGCGGTCGCCCAGCCCCAGCCGCTCGAGCAGCGCGGCGGCCCGGCGGTTGCGCTCGGCGCGCCCGAGCCCCCGGTAGAACAGCGGGAGCGCCACGTTCTCCACCGCGTCTTTGTCGGGCAGCAGGTGGAAGCTCTGAAACACGAAGCCCAGCAGCTCGTTTCTCAGCCGGGCCGCCGTGGGCTCGTCGAGATCGCGCACCAGGCGGCCGTCGAGGTGGTACGAGCCCGCGTCGTAGCCGTCGAGCAGGCCCAGCACGTTGAGCAGGGTGGACTTGCCCGACCCCGAGCTGCCCATGATGGCCACCGCCTCGCCCGCTTCGATGTCGAGGTCGAGGGACTTGAGCACGTGCAGCGGCCGCCCGCCGGTGCGGTAGGTCTTGTCGAGCTGGCGGAGGCGGATCATGGCGCCCGGCTATCGCGGGGCGCGGGCGGGTCGAGCCGGGCGAGCGCAGCCAGGGTGGCCCGCTGCACGTCGCGGGTCTGCGCGAGCACCGTGAAGCCCAGGGCCTCCCGGAACACCCGCTGGGCCGGGTGGTCGGCTCGGTTGGCCGCGCCGGCCCAGGCCGCGACCCCCGCGTGGCTGCACCGCCCCGCCAGCTCGATGGCGCGGGCGCGCGCCGCCAGCCCCCGCGGCGTCGCGTCTGCGCGCTCGATGCAGTCCATCACCGCTGCTGTGGCCTGCTGGAGGGAGTGCTGCAGTGACGCGACCGCCGCGTCTGCGTCACACCGGCCGGCCGCGACCGCCGCCGCGGCCTGGTCGAGGCCCGCGGCGGCGGTGCCCAGGGCGAAGGCCGCCTGCCGGGCGGCGCTGCCCCGGTCGCGCTCCGTCAACCAGTCTGCAGAGACGGTGAACAGCACATCTTCGGCGGGAATCTCCAGGTCGAGGTCGAGCGAGACGGTCTGGGCGGCCTCGAAGGCGGCGAGGCGCATGGGCGGGCTGGCTGACACGCCCGGGTGGTCGAGCGGGTGCAGCGCGAACGCGATCCGACCGTCGGGCCGTCGACCGGCCGTGACGCAGTGCGAGAACAGGTCCCAGCCAGTCATCCACGGCGCGTGTCCCCGCAGGCGCAGGCCGTCGCCTTGCGGTGTGGCCACGACCGCAGGCGGGCCGGGCCGGCGCAGGAAGGCGTAGGCGATGCCACATCGCACCCGGCCGCGGGCGAGGGGCTCGAGCCACCGCCGCCCCTCGCCCTGGGCCCGGGCCGCGAAGCCCACCGCGCCCTGGTGTTGGGTCTGCACGAAGGCCCAGGTGCCGCTCGCGCGGGACGCGGCCAGCTGGGCGCCCGCGAAGCCGAGCGGGTCGAGGGCCCGCCCACCCACCGCGGTGGGCGCGGTCAGGCCCAGCATCTCTGCCTCGGCGGCGCGGTCGAGGGCGCCGCGCAGGGCATCGGGCGAGCGATCGAGCGCGTGGGCCTGGGGCGCGATGTCGCGCGCCAGCCAGTCGGCGGGGGTGAGAGCGGGCATGGGCGCTGCTATCGCACGGCAGAGGGGCGGCTACAGCTCGGTGATGTCGAGGGCCATGTAGTAGCGGGCCCGCGAGGAGTTGCTGTAGACGCCAACCGTCTCGGTGCCGTCGAGGGTGGCGCTGTAGCTGCTGTACTCCATGGCCGCGACGTGGTCGCCGAAGCCGCCGTCGTCGGTCGTGGTGTTGTTGGTGAAGACGTAGTCCACCTCATCCGTGCCATCGCACAGGAAGCCCACCGCGAGGGTGTAGTACGTGCCGTCAACCAGCACGACGTCGATGTCGCCGCTGTCTTGCCAGTCGGTGGTGCTGCTCGCGACGGTGTTGCCCGTGCTCGACCACTCGACCGTCCACCCCGAGGTGGCCGCGCTGGTATTGGACAGCAGGTAGTAGTCCAGCTGACAGGTCGACGCGGGCCCGAGAGAGACGCTGAAGCCGTGCAGGGTG
>JBDQIL010001017.1:0-2516 GCA_040264415.1 Myxococcota bacterium | reverse complement strand
GCCCAGGCCCATCCCCACCGACAGCGCCGCGAGGCCGGCCCAACCCAGCAGGCCGCGCCGACCGGCGCGGACGGCAGCGAGCACGCCCAGGGCCGCCAGGGCCAGCACGGTCCAGCGCAGGTAGCCGGTGTGGACGAAGGGCTCGCCGTAGACCGCGGCGAGGTCGACCGAGACGAAGTCGCCCGGGGTGACGAAGACCCGTGGATCGACGGCGTTGTGGTCGAGGAGCGCGGCGTCGAGGGCGGGCGGCCGCCGGATGAGCGCCGCGGGGTGGGCGAGCGAGGCGCGGAAGGCGAGCCACGGCGGCAGGGCGAGGGCGGCGGCCGGGGCGGCCATCGCGACCAGCCGGACGGCCCGCGAGGCGACGCTGGCGCCCTGGCGCCAGGCGCGCGCGACCCCGGCGAGGGTCGCGACTGCGACCAGCGTGGCCGCGACCAGACCGTAGTAGAAGCTGACGGCGGCGGCGGCTCCGGCGAGCAACCCCGCCCACGCGAAGTCCCGGGGGCGGTCGCGCTCGAGGGCGCGGGCGCAGCCCCACAGGGCCAGCGCGACCCACCCGATGCCGGCCACCTCGCTGATGCCGTTGCCCAGCTCAGCGAGCAGAAACGGCGCTGTGGCGCACCCCACCCCCGAGAGCAGCGTGTGGGCGCCGCGGCCGGTCAGCTGCTCGGCCAGCAGCTGCCCTCCGAACCCTGCCAATGCCACGCGCCCCACCATCACGGCGTTGTAGCCCACAGCAGGACCGAAGATCAGCGTGAGCGGGGTCGCCCACAGGGCCCCCCACAGGTCGATGAAGTAGAGCACCCCACCGTCTGGGCCGCCGACCTGGGTGGTGAAGTAGGGCAGCGTGCCCTGGGCGAGGCTGGTCGCGACCCAGTGGAAGCCCCAGGCGTGGTTCCAGACGTCGATCCGCTCGTCCCCCACGAGCTGCGTCGCGGGCGCGCCGACCACCGGCATCAGGACGACGGCCGCGACCGCTACCCAAACGAGGAGCCGGAGCGCCACCCGGGTCAGGGCGCCGCCTGCAGCGTGATGTCGATGCCGCCCTGGCTCTGGGTGGCGTCGATGAGCTTGGTGTGCTCGCCCATTCCGCCCGACCCGCTGGGCGCCACCGCCCCCGCCGTGCCGGCGTCGAGGGCGGCCGACAGGCGGTATCGCCCGCCGCGGGGCACCTCCATCGACCAGGCGAGCACGGCCTCCCCCACCAGATCGAAGCGGGACTCGGCCATGGGCGACCGCCCGGGGTGGAGCCGGCCGCTCCGGGGGTCGATGTCGCGGGCGTCGAAGGCGGCGACGTAGATGGCCCGCCCGGACAGCGGTCCGCCGTCGGCCCGCGTGACCGTGCCCTCGAGCGTGACGAGCGACACGGGGGTGACGTCGTCGGTGACCAGGCCGTGGTCGAAGCGCGCGCAGCGAACGCCGGTCGCCGAACCCAGCACGAGGTCGCTCATGCGGTTGGCGACGCGCATGTTGGTGGAGAAGGTCGACCACGAGCCGCCCCGCAGCGTGCCCAGGGGGCCATCGGCGGGTCCACCGGGGTTGCGGCGGGGCTCGGCTGGGTAGGTGGACGGGTGGTAGCGGTCGGCCACCCACTCCCACACGTTGCCGGCGAGGGCCTGGTGGCCGTATGGACCGTCGCCGGCCGGCAGGGCGTCGGGGTCGCCGGCGTGGGCGTCGCACGGCACCGGGCCGCGGGGCGTCACCCGCCGATGAAGCGCCCGGTCGCAGGTGGGCGGCGCGTCTCCCCAAGGGTACGCGCGCAGGTCGTCGGGATCACACGCGGTGGGGTCGGCGCCGCCCTCGCAGCCGCCGCGGGCCGCCTTCTCCCACTGCGCCTCGGTGGGCAGCCGCTTGCCGCGTGCCGCACAGAAGGCGGCCGCCTCGGAGCGGGTGAGGCCCTCGGCGGCGCGTGAGGGCCAGTCGACGGTGCCCGCCACGTCGGGGTTCACGGCGTCCACCCGGGCGGGGCGGGCGCCGGTCGAGGCGAGCCAGGCGCCATAGGTGGCGCCGTCGGCCTCGGCGCGGTCGAGGCAGTAGGCCGACAAGAAGACCACGTGCACCGGCCGCTCGTCCCAGCCGGCCTCGGGCGAGGCGTCTCCCATCAAGAACGGACCGGGCCGCACGAAGCGCTCGGTGGCCGGCGTCGTGGCGGGGTCTCCGTCGTCGCAGTCGGCCTGGTCGGGGGAGAGGTGGGGGCAGCTCCAGCCGTCGGCGAAGCCGTCCTCATCGGCGTCGGGGCAGCCTCCTGCCGGCGGGGTGAGGGCCGGAACGGGCACCGCCAGCCCGGCGTGCCACGATCCGGTGGCCGCGGTGGGCTGGGGATCGGGTCCGGGGGCGACGGCGGGCGCGGGCTCGGGCTCGCCCGAACAGGCCACAAACAGCATCAGCAGGGGAAGGTGGCGCACCAGATGACCGTAGCATGTCCCCTGTCCTCGAAGCGGGCCTCAACTCGCCCAGGGTTCGATCCGTTGCCTCGCGTGGATGGACGGCGCGACCGCGCGCCGCGCACCGGACCG
>JBDQIL010001016.1:0-2518 GCA_040264415.1 Myxococcota bacterium | reverse complement strand
GCCCGGAGGCCCCCGTGCGCCGCTGGCTCCCCCTCTTGTTGCTGTCTCCCATGCTGCTGTTGGGCAGCGCCCGGGCTCGCGCGGCCGCCCTGCGCACCGCCCGCGCCGCCCTGGCGCACGTCGCGCGTCGGGTGCCCTTGCCGGGGGCCACCACGGCCGATCGCGCCGCCCTGCATCCCAGCTTCGCGGTCAAGATCGCGCGGGTGGAGGCCCGCCTCGCCGCCGCGGGCCACCCCGCGAACCCCGCCTCGGTCTGGCGGAGCCCGCGTCGACAAGCCACGATCTATGCCCTGTCCGACGCCGCCGAGCTGCTCGGGTTGCCCCGCTGGACCCAGGCCCGCGGCGGCCAGAGCTGCCACAACCAGGTGTCGGGTGGGGCCCCCGCCTCGGCCGCCATCGACCTCGTCCCCCGCCAGGCCGCCGACCGAGGCGAGGCGGTCGCCTTCTACCGGGCGCTCGGCCGCGCGGCCCACGCGGAGGGCCTGCGCTGGGGGGGAGACTGGTCGCGCCGCGACCCCACCTGGGCCGCCTACGACCTGGGATGGGACCCGGGACACATCGAAGACCAGACCCTCTGTCGCGCGCTGCGGCGGTAGGCCGGCGCCGGGCGCGATACGGGGCGGGCATGCTCAACCCAGACGCCCTCTCCCAGTTCCTCGAACAGAAGTCCGATGGTCAGCTGGCCAAGAAGCGAGGCAAGCAGCTCCAGCCCTTCCGCGGGCTGCGCGGCACGCCACCGGCCGACATCGTCCACCTGCTCGCCAACCTCTGGAAGCACGAGCGGCCGCAGCTCCCCCGCGACATGGAGGCGCTGCACGACCTCTTCGTCTCCGCCCACGAAGACGGGCTGGTGGCCATCGGCATCGTGGCCGCCTTGCTGCCCGACGCGCCGGCCGACGCCCTCGACCTCGCCGATCGGTGGACCGTCCTGGTGGATGACGTCGAGACCGCCGACAGCCTGGGCTGGCTGGTGCTCGGCCCCGGCCTGCTCGCGTCCGGAGAGCCCTTCGCCGACACGCTGCTCGAGCACACCGAGGCCAACCACCGCGATCACGTCCGCCGCATGGCGGTGATGGCCTGCATGGCCGCGCTGCCGGTGCCCATCGAGGGCCCCGCCGCCGCCGCCCTGCGCGAGCGCACGTGCGAGAAGCGCACCGCCTTCGTCACCGAGCCCCTGCCCGACGCCTTCGTGCCGGTCATCGACGGCTTCCTGCGCGACTCGTCGTCGCTGGTGCAGAAGGCCATCGCGCGGGTGCTCCGGTCGTGGGCCACCCTCGACCCCGACGCCGCCGAGGCCTACATCGACGCGGTGTCGGGCGGCGTGTCGAAGAAGCTGCGCCAAGAGGTCACCCGCGGCGCCCGCAAGGGCCGCCGGCAGCAAGAGGCGATGGCCCGCTACGCCAACCAGCCCGATCCCGCCGACCTCGACGACCCCGACGGCGTGCGCTGAGCCCGCCCGCGCCGGTCCCCACCACGCTCGTCGCCGGCGCCCTGGGTGTGGGCAAGACCACCGCGCTCCTCGGCCTCGCCGCCCACCAGCCACCCGGCGAGCGGTGGGTCGTGCTCGTCAACGAGCTCGGCGAGGTCGGCATCGACGGGGCCGTGCTCGGCGACGCGGGCGGGCTGTCGGTCACCGAGCTGCCGGGGGGCTGCCTGTGCTGCACCGGCCAGGCGCCCATGGAGATCACGCTGCGCCGGGTGCTCGCCGACCTGGCCCCCGACCGGCTGCTCATCGAGCCCAGCGGCGTGGCCGACACCGGCGCGGTGCTCGACACCGTCCTCGACACCTTCGCCGGGCAGATCGACCTGCGCGCCGTCCTCACGCTGGTCGACCCGCGCGCCCTCGACGCCCCCCGCGGTCGCCATCGGGCGGCGTGGACCGCCCAGGTCGAGGCCGCCGACGTGCTGGTGGGCAACCGCATCGACGTGTGCAGCCCCGCCCAGGTGCGCGCCTTCTTGCGCTGGGGCGCCGACCAGTGGCCCCCGAAGCGCGCCGTGGTCACCACGGTGGGCGCCGAGCTCGATCCCGCTTGGCTCGACTGGCCGGCCCAGGCCGCGTCCCCCGGCGCGCGCCCCGGCTCGGCCGCCCACGCCCACCACGCCCACGCGGTCGGAGCCTTGGAGCAGCCGGTGTGGCTCGACCAGACCGGACTGCTGCCCGCCCGCCTGGGCGAGCGGGTCTTTCGCCGTGCCTGGGCCGGGCCCGACTTCGCCACCTGCGGATGGCGCCTACCGGCCGCGGTGGTCTACCGGCTGACGCCGCTCCGGTCGCTGCTCGACCAGCTCGTGGCCGACGGCGCCCTGCGGGTGAAGGGCGTCTTCCACACCACCGCCGGCTGGCGGGTGCTGCAGGCCGATCGCGACGGCGTCCGCGCCACGACCACGGGCTGGCGCCGCGACAGCCGCCTCGAGGTCATCGCGCCGCCCCAGCCGCCCATGGACTGGGTCGCCATCGACCGGGCGTTGATGGGGTGCGCGGCGTCCCCATGAGGGCCCCCCGCGCTACCCTCCCCCCATG
>JBDQIL010001015.1:0-2519 GCA_040264415.1 Myxococcota bacterium | reverse complement strand
CCCCGCATCAGATGGACCGGCTGACCTTCGCGGTGCTGGGCCGTCGCCCGCCGCCTGCCGGGCTCTCCCGCCGGGTCTTGCTGGCCACCGGTGGCATGCCAGGCCACGCCGTCGCAGTGCTGCACGCCATGATCCGCGAGGGCCTGTTGGCGCCCGGGCCCACCGCCGACGCCCGACACACCTGGCAGGACCGGTCGGGGGGACGGGTCGCGATCCCGGCTCGCATCGCCGCCGACCTGCAGCTGCGCATCGACGCGCTCGAGCCGGAGGCTCGGCGGGTGCTCGACGCCCTCGCGGTCGCCGGTGTTCCGGTCGGCCCCCGGGCGCTCGGCGTGGCCACCGAGCTCGACGCCGCTGCGGTGGACGCTGCCACCCACACCCTGCTCGAGAGCGGCCTCGTACGCGCCCAGAGCGAGCGCCTTCGACCGCGCCTGGGCCTGGTCGGGCAGCAGGTGCGGGAGCAGCTGCGCGAGTCGCGCCGCCGGCTGCTCCGCGAGCGGCTGGCCACGGCCCTGTCGGAGAGCGCCCCGCGCGAAGGCAAGGTCCGGCTGATGCTCGACGCCGGCCGGCTGTCGCGTGCCGCCGCTGACGCGGTCGCCTGGGGAGACCAGCGGCTGCAGGTTCACGAGGCCGGGGCGGCCTTGCCCCTGCTCACCCGGGTCGCCGACGCGGTCGACGGCGCGGACGAGGTGGCGTCGTCTCTGCAAGCACAGCTGCTGCTCGTCGTCGGGCGCGCATACGGCGAGGTCGCGCCAGGGGATCCCCGCGCAGAGCGGTCCCTCGACGGCGCCGCGGAGCGGGCCGAAGACGACCTGTTGGCCGCGGTGGACGTGGAGCGGGCGGCGCTTCAGCGCCGCCTGGGGGATCACGCGCGCGCCCGTGGGCTGCTCCAGCGCACTCGCCAGCGGCTCGTGCGGCACCCCGATCCCAGGGTCGCCAGGCGGGTCCTCGAGGAGGACGCTGCATCGCTCACCGCCGCGGGAGACGTCTCCCGCGCCTTGGCCGCCTGGGGCCGGGCTCGCCTCGCCGCCGACAGCGACCCGGTCGCCGCCGAGCGCGCGCGCGTGGGTGAGGCAGAGGCCTTGTCGCTGCAGGGTCGCGTGGGCGAGGCCACCGTCGAGGCGCGCCGCGCCTGGGAGAGCCTGCGCGCGTTGGGAGACGAGCCCGCGTCCTGGGTCGCGGGCTGCGCGCTGGCCGCGCTCCTGCGGGCCCATGGTCGCTTCTCCGAGGCCCTGTCGGTGGTGGGACCCGCGCTCGAGCTCGCCCGGTGCTGGGGCGGGCCGGTGCCGCAGGCGCGGCTGCTCATCGAGGTGGCCCATGGCCGCCTCGCGCTGCTGCGCCTGGGAGAGGTCCGGGAGCTCCTCAGCGAGCTCGACGCGCTGCCCGTCTGTCGAACGCTCCCCGAGCTGCGGGCCCGAGCCGGCGAGCTCCGCGGTCGCCTGGCGTGGCTCAGCGACGACCCAGCAGGCGCGGCGACGGCCTTCTCCCAGTCGGCCCAGGCTGCCGAGCAGGGGGGCTTCCTGGTGCTCTCCCACAGCCTCCGTGCGGCCCTCGGGCAGGCCCTCCACCAGACCAGCCAGTCGGCGGATGGCGTGCGGGCGGTGCGCGCC
Organism: Myxococcota bacterium; assembly: GCA_040264415.1. GTDB lineage: Bacteria > Myxococcota_A > UBA796 > UBA796 > UBA2385 > M30B51. The sequence goes on along the minus strand of JBDQIL010001015.1, from coordinate 909 downwards.
GCGGTCGAGGGGCTGCGGCGCCTCCGGGCGCAGCCGGCGCTTGCTGAGGCCCTGATCGGTCTGCAGCGCTGCCACCGCCCGGCGGGCTCGCAGGAGGCGATGTGGATCCGCCTGGACGACTGGTTGGCGTCCGAGCCCGTGCTCGTCCTCCGGATCGAGCGGGCGATTGCTGCGTTGGATCAGGCGGGCAGCTCGAACGACCGACCCGAGATGAAGCGCTGGGCTTCAGTCGCGAGCGCCTGTCTCGACCAGATCACGGATCAACTCGACCCCATCGATCGTGCGGCGCTTGACGTGCACCCATGGCGCGTGACCGTCGAACGTTGGCAATCTCGACCCTGACACACCGGGCTTGGGTGCAAGTCGGGTCGATACAGGTTGCGGTCAAATGGCCAGGTTGCGGTCAGAGGGCGCTCCGAACGGGGCTCGGCCCTGTCTCGGCCCTGTCTCGGCCCTGTCTCGACCCTGTCTCGGCCCTGTCTCGACCCTGTCTCGACCCTGTCTCGACCCATTCCACCCCGAAGGTCGAACCAGGGACTCGATTAGAGTTGCGACGCGCATTTGATCGGGTAACGACGTCCCCGACGGAAGGGGCCGATATGGGCGCCGTCCGTTCCCCATCGTCACCCCTGCCGGCGCTGCAAAAAATCGCGACCGCCGGCGCCCCCAGAGGAACACCCCATGGCCCGCAAGGCAAAGACCTACCCAGAGCTCGACAAACGTCGTGACCGAACTTGTACCCCTGGTAGGCGGGGATGTTGTACTTGCGCCGGTAGCGCCCCACGATGGAGGGGCTGGTGCCGGCGAGCTCGGCGACCGTTGCGTCAGGAACGGTGCCGAGGAGGTCACGTCGTTTGTCGAGCTCTGGGTAGGTCTTTGCCTTGCGGGCCATGGGGTGTTCCTCTGGGG
>JBDQIL010001014.1:0-2520 GCA_040264415.1 Myxococcota bacterium | reverse complement strand
CGCTGGGGGGCGCCCATCGCCGCCCCCGCCCCCGGGCCCTCGCCCCCCAGGGCCCACCCCACCACCGCCCACGCCCCCAGGACCGCGACCGCCACCAGGGGCGCGGCGCGGAGGACTCGCACCCCGGGGCGCGAGGGCCCGGGGTCGGCGGCCAAGATGGCCGCCACCAAGCCGTCGGGCAGCTCAGGCTCGAGGTCGGCGGCCAGCGCGGGCGCCAGCGGGTCGTAGCCGGCCGCCCGCGCAGCGCAGCGCGGGCAGTCGTCGATGTGCAAGGCGATGGGGACCGCGGCACCCGGCTCCAGGTCGCCCACGGCGAAGGACTGGAGGGTGGCGTCTGCGGGGTGTTCGAGGCTCATGCGGGGCTCCCGCCAGCGGCGGTGGGGGAGTGGGAGTGGGTGGCGCGGGCAGGCAGCGCCTCCCAGGCGTCGCGCAGCTTGCGCCGCGCACGGAAGATGCGGTTCATCACGGTCCCCATGGGGATGTCGAGCATGTCGGCGATCTCGCGGTACTTCAGGTGCTGGAAGTGGTACAGCTCCAGCACCTCGCGGTAGGCCGGCGGCAGGTTGGCGAGCGCGGCGTGCAGCCGCTCATGGTCCCGTCGGGCGTCCATCTGGTCGCCGGGGTCGGCGGCTGGGCGGGGGTCGGGGCGGGCGTCGAGCACGTCGCCCCCCACCAGCGTCGCCCGCCGGCCCCGTCGGCGAAACTCGTTGTAGCAGGTGTTCCGGGCGATCTGGAGGATCCAACTGTCGAACCGGCCGTCGCCCTTGAAGGTGTCGAGGCGTTGGAGCGCTCGGATGAGGGTGTCCTGCGTCGCGTCGCGGGCGTAGGCGTCGTCCTTCAGGATCGCTCGACAGACCCGGAACACCCGCGGGGTCCACTCTTCGACCAGCCAAGCCCGCGCCGCAGGGTCGCCTTGCGCGGCCGCCGCGACCCGGTCGCGTTGTCGGTTGGGGTGCTCGTGCAGTCTCAGGGTCACGGGGTCTCTGGGCCGGTGGCACGGGGGAGACGCCCCCGGCAGCGCCACTATTTCACCCAAGGGGCTGCGCGCCCTGGGCCCAGGCGCCTTGTGGCAGGGCCGACGGGGATGCTACCGTCTCCCTACTTCGCCGACGGTGACCGATGGACAAGGGCCGCAAGCTCCGCCGATACAGCCGGAAGGACTACACCCAGCTGGTCGACTTCCCCGTCGAGATCGTGGGACGCGACGGCGTCGTGCGGCGCTACTCGTTCGAGGAGTCGGTGCGCCTGTACCAGCGGCGGATCGCCTCTGCGAGCATGCGCTACGAAGACGGCGAGATCGTGACCGCCGAGGTTCGCCACTGCCGAAGGCGCATCGGGCAGCTGCGAGAGAGCTACTTCGCCCGCTACGGCTGGGCCGCGCTGCGGGTGCCGGGCGGGGGGCAGCTCGACGGCGAGCTCGCCGGTGAGGTCGCGGCCTTCCTTCGGAAGTGCGTCGGCCCGAGCCATGGCGACGGCCTCGACGGCCTCGAGCTGTCCTTCTTGGGGGAGGAGGCCGACCACCGGCTGTACTTCGTCCACGCCGAGGGCGGCTTGCTCGACGGCGGCTCGGCCATCCTCTACCTCTACCGGTTCGAGACCGGCGGCAGCTGCCCGGAGCGCGAGGCCTTCTTCGACTACCTCAAGGTGTTGCAGACCGTCCGCAAGGCCGGACCAGGAGTCGAGACGCTGGTGGCCTTCCACCACACCGCCGACTGCGGGCTCATCCTCTCGCGCCAAGCGGCCTCCCAGGAGGCCCTCTCCGACGCGGCCCCTGCAAGCGACGACCCGGCGTGGGACGAGCCAGGCGAGGCCGCCGACGACCCGGTGCGCGAGGCCATGGTGCTCCTGCGCAAGGGCCGAGCCGCCGGCGCGCTGGCGCTCCTCGAGGCCGCATACGAGGAGCAGCCCTATCGACGCAGCGCCTACATGGCCGCGGCGGTCATCGCTGATCAGCTCGGCCAGCACGCCCAGGGCGAGACCGCGGCGCTGATGGGCTCTCGCTACTTTCCGGGCGATCGACTGCTGGGCTACCACCTCGCCGCCGCCCGCCTGCGCCTCCGCGACCCCGACGGCGCGGAGCGAGCCCTCGAGCCGCTGCTCAGCGACCACGGCGAGGCCGCCTCCGTGCGCTTGCTCCAGGCCATCCTGCTGCTCGAGCGCGGTCAGGTCCGGTCCGGCTTCCGGGGGCTCCGAGACGCCGCCAAGGGCATGGCCAGCGACTCCGACATCCGCCAGGCGACCCGCACGCTGCGCCTGCAGCTGCTCGCCCGTCGCCTGCTTCGAATCGCCGGCGCGGCCCTCGGCCTGGCCGCGCTGCTGGCGGCGCTTCACGGCCCGCCCCTCGCCGTGCTGCTCGCCGTGCCGGGCGTCGCGCTCTGGTGGGGCGCGCATCGACTCTGGCGCCGCCAGCTCGGCGCCAGCCTCGCCGGGCGCGGATCCGACGGCCTGCGATTGGCCACGCCCAGCGCGCTCGGCGACCAAGACGGGGCCGGGCGCAGCCAATAGCGCTCAGTCTGCGGG
>JBDQIL010001013.1:0-2521 GCA_040264415.1 Myxococcota bacterium | reverse complement strand
TCTGCGATGGGGGGCGCCTGCATCGTACCCCTCGCTGCGGGGCGTCCCCAGTGGGCCCTGCAGGTTAGGCGCCGCGCTCTCTCCCGGAGGCTCCATGGCCCGCGCCCCCAAGATCGGTCGCAACGACGCCTGCCCCTGTGGCAGCGGCAAGAAGTACAAGCGCTGTCACCTCGCAGAAGACGAGGCGGCTGCGCGCCTGGGCGCGGGCTTTCACCCAGCCGCGGCCAACCAGCCGGGCGCGCCGGCCGCCCCCGAGGCGCGCGCGCAGGAGGCCCTGCGGGCTCGGCTGCGTGACTTCGCGCTGATGGACGACGCCGAGGTGATGGGGTGGACCCAGCGCCTCGCGCCCTTGGTGCGCCCCGGCGGCCCCCTCGAGGCGGTGCGGCTGCCCACCGAGGCCCTGGTGGACGCGGTGACCCGGCACATCGACCGCTTCGCCCAAGCCGAGGCCACCGACGACCCCGAGCGCGCGCTCTTCGGAGACGACGTCGAGATCGACGGCCCGCGCCCGGCCGCCGAGCGGCTGTGCGACGTGGTGTGGCCCGACCTGCCCGGCGCCGCGTTCTTCCAGCTCGCCCGGCAGGCCTGCATCGCCGTCGCCCTCGACCCTGCCTCCACCGATGAGGCCCGCGAGGCGTCCACATTCGGCCTGTTCACCCTGCTCGACGAGCCGGCCGACGCCTACCCGCCGCTGATGGCCACGCTGGTCTTCCACGGCCAGCTGGCCACGCTGCGGGGGGCCGCGCCGGCGGTCGATCGGGCGCTGGAGCTGCTGGGCGCGGGGCCGACGCCCGACCCGCTCGCCGCGGCGAAGGCGGCCCTGGGCGAGCGGGGCGACGAGACCCGGCAGGCCATCGCGGCGGCCCTCAAGGCCGACATCGACGCGGCGGTCGCCTGGCTGAGCGGGCCCGACGCCCCCCCGATGCTCACCGGCGACCAGATCCTGGGTGTCATGGGCGTGCTGATGGGCGGCGCCGAGCCGCCCGATCGCGCCGCCTGGGCCGCCACGGCCACCCGCGCCGTGGCCCAGCTGGGCGTGGCCGAGGCCCTCCGGGCGGGCGCGCCCGACGCCCTCGCCGAGCCCCTCAACACGGCCCTGCGGGTGGACGGCCTGCGCGTGGCCGCCGCGGTGCTCCAGCAGGCCGACCTGCAGCCCTTGCTGCGCGATCCGGAGGAGGAGGACGTGCTCATCGCGGCCCTGGGCGATGGCGCCGATGGCGCCGCGGGCCGGGTGGCCTATGCGGCCTGGCTCTCAGCCCGCGGAGAGGCCGCCGCCGCCGCGCGGGTGACCGAGGCGGCCCGGGCCCTCGACGCGCCGCAGTAGCCGCATGACCCGCCGCCGCGCCCTGCTCGTCGCCCTCCTGCTGGCCGTCATCGGCCTCGTCGTGCTGGTGGCCTGGGGGGCGCAGCCGCGGCCGCTGCCCGACCTGGGCCCGGGGTCGCTGGCCCCGGCGCTCGACGGCGACTCCTTCGTCGCCCAGGAGATCGAGACCGACCAGGCCCTGGGCGTGTGGCGGGACGCCACCTGGCGGCTGCACCGCAACGGTCCCGGCCGCGCGCCGGTGGTCTTCGTCTACGTGCACGGCTTCGGGGCCACCCGGGCCGAGGGCGAGGCCGTGCTCGACCCCCTGGCCGACCGGTGGGGGGCGCATGTGCTCTACGTGCGCCTGCCGGGCCACGGCATCGACGCCGAGGCCCACGCGGCGGCCACCCCGCGCCAGTACGCCCGCGCGGTCGCCCACGCCCTGCAGGCCGCCCCGCTGCTGGGCGACAAGGCGGTGCTGGTGGGCTCTTCCACCGGCGGGCTGCTGGCCACTTGGGCGGCGGCCACGCTGCCCTCCCAGGTCGACGCCCTCGTGCTCACCAGCCCGCTCTACGCATTCCACGATCCCCTGGCCCAACAGCTCTTGCCCCGCCGTGCGGCGCTCCCACTGGTCCACCTGCTCTACGGCGAAGTCCGCGACGCGGGCTGGTCCTCCGACCCCGAGGGCCGCAAGGTGGAGGGCTACGACGAGCGGTGGCTCATCCAGCAGAAGTACAGCGCGCTCATCGCCCTCGAAGACCTGCGGCGGGCCATCGCCCGCCCCGAGGTCTTCGGCGCCGTGACCGCCCCCACGTTGCTGCTTCACTACTTTCGCGACGAGGCCCACCAGGACACGGTGGTGAGCGTGCCGGCCATGCGCGCGGCCTTCGACCGCTTCGGCGCCGGCGCCCCCCACCCGGCCAGCCGCATGGTGGCCATCGAAGACGGCAACCACATCCTCACGTCGGCCTGGGTGCGCACCGACAAGGCCGCGGTGACCAGCGCCATCGAGGCCTTCCTACACGACACGGTGGGCGGGCCCACCGGCGGAGACCCGAAGGCCTCGGACCGCTGAGCGCCCCCCGACGGTCGAGCGACGGGGGAGGGCGCGGTGGGGGCGGTGCTGCCTGAGGGTGCTGCCTGACCGTCAAGGAGCGCCCAGGAGGTCGGTTCGAGTGCCCGGAGGAGATGCACGCAGTGCAGCGCAGCGGCTCCGGC
>JBDQIL010001012.1:0-2521 GCA_040264415.1 Myxococcota bacterium | reverse complement strand
GTGGAGGCAGGCGGCTTCGTGGTCGAGGCCGACGCAGGCGTCTTGGTCGCACTCTGGCCCGCTCACGAGCCCGAGCCCGGCGGCCCCCTCACCGTGGCCCTGGTGGACTCCGCCGACCGCATCGACGCCGCCTTGGCCGCCGGCGCCGTCGACGCCCTCATCTGGCCAGACGAGGCCGCGTCTCTTCCCGCCCGGCTGGCCCCCCTCACCCGCGCTGCGGGCCAGATGGACCGCCGCACGAGGGTCCTCGAGCGCGAGAGCCGTCGAGCGGTGGTCGAGCTGCAGTCCACCCGCGACCTCCTCGGCCGCCTGATCGACGCCACCCCCAACCCCGTGATGGCGGTCGACATGCGCGGGCGGGTGCTGGTCTTCAACCGCGCCGCGGAGACGTCGCTCGGGTACGACGCTGCCTGGGCGCGCGCCCACATGCACGTCACCGACGTCTATGTGGACGCGTCCGAGGCCCGGCGCGTGCTCACGGCCATCCGCACGAGCCCCGACGGCCTCGTGCAGCAACTCGAGGCCCGCCTGCGGGCCCGGTCTGGCGAGCAGCTGCCGGTGCTGCTCAGCGCCGCCGAGGTCTACGCCGCCGACGGGATGCCCATCGGGACCGTCGGCGTCTTCCAGGATCGCAGACAAGAGCTCGCGCTGAAGGAGCGCTTGGAGCGCACCACCGGCCAGCTCATCGAGAGCGAGAAGCGCTCGGCGCACGCCGAGGTGGCGGGCGCCGCCGCCCACGAGCTGAATCAACCCCTGACGGCCGTCATGGGCGCGCTGGAGATGCTGGAGCTCCGCGGAGACCTGCCCCCCGACGTGCAGCAGCGTCTGGGGCGCGCCTTCCTTCAGCTCGACCGCATGGCTGACATCGTGCGGCGGCTGGCGAGCAGCTCACGCCCCAACCCGGTCGGCTATGTGGGCGGAGCGCGCATTCACGACCTCGGCCCCGGCACCCACGAGACTTGACCACCCACGCGGAGACCCCCATGTCCGACACCCCGACGTCCTTCCCGACCGCGCTCGTCATGCTCGCCATGGATGAGCGAGACCCCGCGCTGCTTGAGGCCGTCGGCCGCGTCGCCGACCGGCTCGGTGTGACCCGCGTGCTGGTCGCCCACGTCTACCGCCGCGACCCCTTCCCGAGCTTCCTTCAGGACGGCCTCGAGGACGCCGAGAGCCCCCCCGAGGCTCCCGAAGAGCTGGAGCGCGCCCTCGATCAGCTCCGCGCGGCGCTGCCCGACCGCGAGCTGGTGGGGCTGCACGCCGTGGGCGACCCCGCCGAGGAGCTCGCGCGCATCATCCAGCAAGAAGACGCCGACATCCTGGTGATCGGCCGCAACGCGACCCACGACGACGGGCCCGGGTGGGGGCCGTCGGGCCTGACGCTCCTTCGCACCGCCGGCGTCTCGGCGCTGGTGATCCCGCTCGGCAGCCACCTCGACTTCGACCGCGTGGTCTGTGGGCTCGACTTCTCGCACACCTCCACCGACGCGCTGCGGGTGGCCGCCGCGATCGCCACCGAGCTCGAGGTGGTCTCGCAGTACCACGACCACCACACCGGCCGGGCCCACACCAGCCAGAGCTTCGCCGAGCGCTTCAAGCAGAACGCCCAGAAGCACTTTGAAGACAACGTCTTGCCCCTGCTCCCCGACGGCGTGACCGCCCACCTCGAGGTGCTCGAGGGCGACAAGGCCAGCCAGGTGCTCATCGACGAGGCGGGCAACAGCACCATCGTGGTGGGCTCTCGAGGCCTCTCGAAGTTCGCGGCGCGCCTGCTCGGCTCGACCGCCGAGCGCCTCGCCGGGCACGCGCACGGCCCCGTTCTCATCGTGCGCAAGAAGGGCGAGTCTCTCGGGCTCCTCGAGGGCATGTTCCACCGATAGCGGGGCGCCTGTGAGCGAACCGACGCCCGCGACGCACGGTTAGGCACCGACCGGCGTCCACCGCGTCGCCGCCCCTCGCTCCAGGATTGCCCGTGCCGGTCCCGCCGCTGCTCCTCGCCCTCGTGGGCGCCGCCACTGCCACCCAGATCTCGGTTCGGACCGCCGCGTGCCCCCTCGGCGACGGCCCCGTGCGCGTCTACGACCGCGTCTCCGTAGACACGGTCGGCGGGTATGACTCCGACCTCGCGCGCTACTCGGGCCAGGGCCAGTTCCGCGAATACGCGGTCTCCACCTGCCCAGACAACCTCTTCAGCCTCTACGGCTCCGACATGGGGGCCCTGCCCCTCGACCAGGCGCTGCGCGACGCGCTCACGGCGCGCCTCGCTGAGCTCCGGCCCGCGCTGCCCCCGCCCGACGAGCTCCAGACCTGGGACCGGTACCGCATCGCCGCGCACATGTATCAGGCGCTCGGCCGCGACCCGGTGTTCTTGGGCGACCTGCTGCTGCAGGCCAGCTGGACCGCCCGCGACCGCGCGGTGGGCATCTACGAGGGGCTCGAGGGACCTGAAGCCGCCCGGGCGCTGCTCGACGCCGGGGCGAAGGAGCTCGACCGAGAGCTCCCGGCGCACCAGCGCAAGATC
>JBDQIL010001011.1:0-2522 GCA_040264415.1 Myxococcota bacterium | reverse complement strand
GCTCGAAGCGCTCGACCGACCGGCGCTCACCCGCGGGCGCGCCCAGCTGACCGCGTCGGGAGACCTTCGCTTCTCGGATCTCGACGGGGGCGAGCAGCTCATCTCCGTCGAGGTGGTCCAGCGTGCGGTCTACGGCCGCGCATCCGACGAGGGGTCAGGCGCCCTCGCCCTCACGGGCGGCGACGGCGCGCGCATGCGCCTGCACCCGCGCGACGGGACCCACACCCTCGCCCGCCTGCGGGAGCTCGCGCTCGCGCTGCCGATCGCCGACTCGATCGACCTGGGCAGCCTCGGCGTCCTCCGCCGGCTGCGGGGGGCCACCAGCTTCGTTCGGGTGACGACCGACCACCGAGACGCCTTCACCATGCGGCCCGGCGCGGTGGTGCAGGCCCCCGACGCCGTCGGCGTGGTGCTGTCCGACGAGGGCGGCTTTCGGCCGCCGGCGGGCACGCGGATCCGCGTCGTGATCGGCCACGACCGCGGCCTCCTGGAGATCGACGGCCGGGTGCGCAGGCTCGTCGAGGACGGCGCCAAATGGAGCCACCCCGGGCGCGCGGTGCTGTTCGTGGCGGTGCCCCACCCCGACAACGTCCAGGCCATCCGCACCCGCCGCGAGTCGTTCCGGGTGCCAGCCTCCGAGCCGCTCACCCTTCGGGCGCTGCGCCGCGTCTCCGGAAGGGCGCCGATGCCCTGGGGCCCAGACCGACGCGGCCGTCTGGTCGACCTGAGCGCCGGCGGCTGCTGCGTCGTGCTCTCCCGCTCGGTCCCGGTCGGCACCCTGCTGCAGACCGACATCTCCGTGCAGGGACGCATCGAGCGCCCCTCGGCCCAGGTGGTGTTCTGCGCCCGGGTGCACGAAGACGACGCCGACCGGTGGCGCCACGGGCTGCGCTTCGAGGGCCTCACCGAGGCGGATCACGAGCGCCTCTCCCGCGAGGTGGTGCGCCGCGAGACCCGGGCCGTCCGCCAGCAAGCCGAGGAGGCCGCAGCGGCGGTCGCGGAGCACGCCACGCCTCCCCAGACCTGAGCGCTACCAGCGGTAGCCCACCCGCAGGCGCCCGGTGTACAGCGACACGTTGGTGAGGTTCTCCTCACCCGTGTCGAGGTGGTCGCGCGTGAAGTTGTACGGCGCGGCGTAGACCTCAGCGGCCAGCGACAGGTGGTCCACCACCTTCACATCGACCCCCAGCGAGCTGGTGAGCCCGGCGTAGGGCGTGGTGTTGTTGCCCACGTAGTCGTCGTCGCCGATGTAGAAGAAGGTGCTCACGTCGGTGAAGCCCAGCGCGGCGTAGGGCTGCCATCCCTTGGCCACCCGCACCCCCGCCATCAGGTCGAGGCCGAAGGTCGAGCCGATGTAGAGGTCATCCTTGGCCTCGGCGCCCTCCTCGAAGGGGGTGGCGATCTCAGCCACGGTCTTCATGAGCGTGCTGTGGAAGCGGGCGCCAAAGCTCCACTTGCCCTCTGTGGGGATGCCCACGCCCGCCTCGCCCGAGACGATGACGTTGCGGGTGCCGAAGACCGTGACCGGCGGCACATAGGCGAAGCCGGCGTAGGGCACGACCTTGCCGATCTTGGGGAAGCTGAAGAGCAGCCGCGGGCGGGGGAGCACCGGCGCCTTGTTGGTGTCTTCGGTCTTCGTGTAGCTGAGCACCAGCCGCCGCTCACACGACAGCGGCGGGATGACCGACGCCTCGAGCGAGATGGAGCCGTGGCCGGGCGCGTGCGGCACCGGGCCGTGCAGCGGCGACAGCGTGGTCGCCAGCGAGAAGTAGTTGAGCAGATAGGCCTCTTGATCGGCCTCGCGGTAGTCTTCGGGCAGCGCGCCGTTGGCCGTGTCCTGACAAGCGGGGTCGATGGAGGCCTGGGCGACGCCCAGGGAGAGCAGCAGAGCGGGGATGATCATGTCGGGCAGTCCTTCAGCGGGCGCAGTCGCCGGCGGAGTCGTTGTCGATCCAATCGGCGATGATGTCGATGTTGGCTTGGTCCATTTGTCCCGCGGTGGGCATGACACCGCCGTACTCGCCAGAGTCGGCGACCTTGTGCCAGATCAGGCTGGCGCCGCTGTCTCCGGCTGCGACCAGCAGCAGCGGGTCGCCGCCGGCGTCGGCGTAGGGCCCGTTGGCTGGCGCGCCGACGAGGTCGCAGGGGTCGCCTTCGAGGCTGAGATCGCCGAAGGACGAGGCCCCAGCGTCGCTGTGGCAGCTCACACAGCTCGAGTCGAAGACCTCGACAACGGCGTCGATTCCTTCACCTTCGACGACCTCTTCGCCGCCGAACAGGGTGTCGTCACATCCGGCGAGGCCGAGCAGCGACAGGGGGATGATCAGGGATGCACGCATGGATGTCCTCCGAGGCCGGGAGACTACCCGATGGCGACCCACCTCGGGCGCCCCCTCCACCACGTTGACGGACACGCGGGCGGGCTTTAGAGCAGCCGCCGACGGGGAGTAGCTCAGCCTGGTAGAGCGGTAGCTTTGGGAGCTTCAGGTCGCAGGTTCGAATCCTGTCTCCCCGACCATTTC
>JBDQIL010001010.1:0-2523 GCA_040264415.1 Myxococcota bacterium | reverse complement strand
ACCCCAGCGATTCGGCCAGCAACTGCAGCGGTCCACTGACCGATGTGCCTGATGAGATCGGCGGAACGCTCAAGGCGCCCGGCGGCTCGCTGGGCCTGACCTGGCTCCCCGAGGCCCTCGACTTCAAGATGGGGCGGGGCACATATGGGGCGGGTCTTGGGTTGCAGGGGGGCCTGTGGCGCGACGACGCCCGCAGCTACCCGTGGGGACAGCTGGCGCTGACCCTGACCCCCACCACCTCTTCGAACTGATCGCCGCGCAACCGGAAAGGAGATCTGGATGATCCTGGCAGCCAGCCTCGCCCTCGCCCTCGGCGGGCCAGCCGAGGCCGCTGAGGTCCCGGTGTCGGCCGACGGCCACGCCATCAACCCCACGTGGTCGAAAGACGGCAAGTGGCTCGCCTTCGAGGTGAACCAGTACGAAGGCAGCGTCGACCTGTACGTCGTGCAGGTGGAGAACGGACAGGCCATGGGCTCGCCCCGCAAGGTCGAGGTCCCGGGCTCGTCGTCTTCGTTTGCGTCGGGCGGCTCGATCGCCGCGGGCGCCGTGTGGCACCCCGAGGGCACCCTCATCTTCGAGGGCAGCTCGTCGGGCACCGACAGCCGGCTCTACTTCTGGTCTCCGGGCGGCGCTCGGGCCTCGCAGCTGTTGAGCGCGAGCCAGATCGGCGGAGACCTCACCTGGCCCACCATCACCGCCGACGGCGGCACGTTGGCCTTCGTGAGCGACTCCACCGGAGACGGCGACATCTACACCTGGAAGCAGGCCACCAACGAGGTCGCCAACGCGGCCAAGTCCGGCTTCAGCGAGATGGCACCGCGCTTCAACAAAGACGGCAGCTCGGTGGCCTACAGCCGCAAGAACCAGGGCGGCGAAGACCTCTTCGTGCTCTCGGGGGGCAGCTCGGTCCCCCGCATTGGCGGAAACGGCGATCAGTCCCGCCCCAACTGGGCCGACGGCGGCGCCGTGGTGTTCTTCACCAACGAGCGAGGCGACCAGCGCTGGGACATCGGCGTCTCGCGCGGCCCCGGCGACAAGAAGACCATCGCGAAAGACGTGCGCCTGCCGCTCCGCGCGGCCCCGTCGCTGAGTGACGACGGTCGCTGGGTGGCGTGGGGCACCTCGGTCCCCGAGAAGGCCGGCAAGATCTACGTCACCCGGGTGGACGGATCCAGCACCGTCGAGTTCTCGACGGGGCTGGTGGCCGCGGGCGAGCCCTCCCTCGTGACCGCCGCCGGCCGCACCTGGCTGGCCTACACGGCGCTGCCGTCTGACACCGCGGCTTGGCGCCAGCTCCACATCATGGACATCACCGGCAAGCTGCCCTGAACGGTGCGAAGGGGGGGCGGCCCCGCAGGCTCAGAACCAGCGGCAGACCTCGTCGATGAGGAAGTTCAGGTTGCCGTCTTCGTCGTGGTAGCCCTCGGCCATCTGGTTGCCGGAGGTCGCCCAGTACCAGATGGCCTCGCCGTTGGGCGACCGGAAGACGCCGTAGTGCTCCGACAGGGTGGTGCTGTCGCTCCACAGATCGGGGTCACAGCTGGTCTTCGATGTGTCGACCGACGCCTGCGTGACGATGCCCAGGTCGCAGCTCTGGCAGGCGCCAGGGTCGCTGGCGCGGGCGGTCAGGTTCCAGGTGACCACGCAGTCGCCGAAGCCGGTGTCTTCGAGCGTCTCGTTGGCCATGATGTACCAGCGCTCTTCGCCCACCCAGCCGTCATCTTCGTTGCCGATGAACTCGGACCACCAGTAGACCGACGCGCCAGCGACGTCGACGCCGTCGTAGCCCTCACAGTTGCTGGTGTCTTCGCTGATGAGGTCGGTCAGGTCGGGCAGGTCGTCGTCGTCGCCGCCGTCTTCCCCGTCGCCGGAGCCGCCGCCGCTGCCGTCGTCGTCTTGGCCGATCACCGTGCCCGTGTCGGTGTCGTACTTGGCAGAGCAGGCCGCGAGTCCGATGGACAGCGCGAAAAACGGTGCGAGGGTGCGGGTCGACATGGGCGCTCCGGTGAGCCTCAGAACCACTTGCACTGGTGCTGGGACAGCCACGTCACGGCCGAGCCGTTGTGGTAGCCCTGCGCCAGCCGGCGGCCAGACTTGGCGTAGTAGAGGAAGGCAGTTCCGTCAGATTGTAACTTGACATCGTATCGGAGCTCTTGCCGCTTCGCGTCGGCCTTGACCAGACCTTCGACACAGTCGCTGCCCTCGATGTCGGGTTCGCCCGTCAACATCAGCCCGAAGTCGCAGTCGGCGCAGGCCCGGGTCTCGACCTTCGAGCCGCTGACGTGCCACGTGATGCTGCAGTCGCTGCCTCCCTTGTTCTTCCAGTGCTGGTTGGCGTTCAGGATCCAGCGCTCTTCACCGCTCACGGTGTCGCCCTTGAACGTGAACTTGCCGAAGAAGTGGCTGTCCGCGCCCTCTTTGCCGGGGCCGTTCTCGCAGGCGCCGGTGAGCAGGTCGGTGGTGAGGTCGGGGAGTGGCTTGGCGCTGCCGGACGCGGCCGCCGGGGCCGGCGCCGGGGTGGGT
>JBDQIL010001009.1:0-2524 GCA_040264415.1 Myxococcota bacterium | reverse complement strand
CGGTTGCGCGTCCCGGCCGCGGCCTCGCCCATGTCGTCGAAGTAGGCGTCGAAGCCCTGCGCGAAGCCCCAGTGGTGGCTGGTGACCTCGGCGCCGACCGAGGCCATGGTGGCGTAGCCAGCGGCCTGCAGGTGCTCGGCGAGGGTGGTCGCGCCGTCCGAGAGGAAGTGGTCACCGTTGTCCCGGACCCCGTGACGGGGCGGCAGGAGCCCGGTGAACAGCGACGAGTGCGCTGGGATCGTCAGCGGCGTCACGGTGTAGGCGCGGTCGAAGCGGAGGCCCTCGTTGGCGAGGCGGCTCACCACTGGCGTGGCGGTCGGATCGGCTCCGTAGGGGCTGAGCGCGTCGAGGCGGGTCGTGTCGAGGGTGATGACGACGATGTCCGGCCTGCGCGCCGGTGCTGCGTCTGGGGCCGCAACGGGCGGGTCGCCGCCACATGCGGCGAGGAGCAGGGCAGGGGTGAGGGCTCGCGCGCGCACGGTGGGCTCCCTGAAGCGGTCTCGCTGGGGTCTATTCGGTCGGGGCAGCGCGGGGCCCGCAGGGTCGGGGGCGCACCGCGAGGGCGCGTGATCCACAACCAAAACGGCCCGGAAGAGCGTGAGCTCTTCCGGGCCGTAGATGGTACTCCCAACGGGATTCGAACCCGTGTCTTCGCCGTGAGAGGGCGATGTCCTTGGCCTCTAGACGATGGGAGCAAGAACTCGAACGCCGCGATGTGTATCGAGGTGTCCGCTGAATGCCAAGCGCAAAATCGAATCCGCGCTCTTCTTCAACAACTCTCTTGTTCAACAACTCAAAAAATGGCTGGGCCGCCAGGGCTCGAACCTGGACTCTTCGGTGCCAGAAACCGACGTGTTGCCAATTACACTACGGCCCATCATGGGGTTCCGGACGCATCCATCCGGGGTCAGTACGGTAGAGAACGGTGTCCCGCACTGCGGAACGCCACCTGGCTTATTGACGCACTCGGGGGCTGTCAAGTCCCGCGGGCGCGCGAGCGCTATCGCGCGCCATAGGGCTGGAGGACATACCCTTCTGGAACGAGGATCTCGTTGATCGTCTCGAAGTAGCGGGCCTCGGTGCGGGCCGCGCCGTAGCGCTGCTCGGCGGCCGCGCGGGCGGCCTCGCCGTCTGCCTTGCGCCACGCCTCCAGGGTCTGCTCGACCACCTTCACCCGATCTCCCCAGGCCTCGACCACCAGGGCGTGCGCGTCTGCGATCGCGGGATCTTGGGGCGCCACGGCGGCGGCCTCGTTCGCCAGCGCCCGCACCTCGGGGAGCACGTCGTCTTGAAGTCGAGCGGCGACCTTGTCGGCCTCCGGGGCGTCCTTCTTGATCTCCGCTGCGAGGCTCTGCAGATCGCGCGCCACCTTGGCGTTGTCGTCCATCAGCGGCTGCATCGACGCGTGGTAGGTCGCGGCGGGCGTGACCGGCTCCTCGATCTCGCAGGCCGCGAAGAGCGGCGCGGTGGCGAACAGGAGGAGGGCGCGGGAGGGGAGGGGGAGGGGCATGACGGCTCCGGTTCGCTGGCCAGCGCTGGCGTCGCTCGGTACGGATGGCAGGAACTATCCCATCGACCCGCGCGGCGGCCACCACGCGGGCCCGCGGCCCCCGGCCCCCGAGGCAGCAAATGCGCTGGATGCAGCACCGGATCGTGAGCGCGCGCGCGGCGCTCCGCAACCTGGCCGCCCGTCGGGCGCCCCGCCACGCCGGCCTGGTCCGGCCCGCTCGGTTGGTGCTGCGCCTCGACCCCGCCGGGCTGGCGCTGGCGCCCGAGCCTGGGCCGGCGCCCTCGCTGGCCGCGCTGCAGCGTCGGGTGGCCGAGGCCGTGCGGTGGCTCGGCCCGATCCCCGTGACGGTCCTCGCGCATGGGCGCGGGGCCGATCCCGACACGGTCGAGATCATCCGCTTCGCGCACCGGCTCGACTGCCCGACCCGCCTCGAGACCAACGGCGACGGGATCGATCACGTCGCCGCCCTCGCGCTGATCGACGCCGGGCTCCGCGCCGCCGTGGTGCGCATGGGCGGCGTCGATGCCGACGCCCACGCCGCGGTGACCGGGGGAGACCACGACGCCGCGCGGCTGGCGGTCCGGGCGCTGGTGGCCGCGCGTCGCGACCGCGCCGCGGCGCTCGACCTCGAGGTCGCCATCCCGTGGCGCGGTCCGGTGGCCCCGCAGGCCGGAGCGGTCGCCGACTGGGCTCGCCAGGCCGGCGCCGACGGCGTCCGGGTCGAAGCGCCGTACCGCGCTGCGAGCGTGGGTGACGCCACCGAAGGCGGCGCCCTCGACGCGCTTCAGGCGCTGCCTGGGCCCTTCGGTCGCACCCCCGCGGCCACCGTCGAAGAGCTTCGGCGGATGGCGAGCGCCGACGACAGGGGGCCCGGCTTGCCCCGCGCCCGGGCCGGCCATCGACGCCTCACGCGCTGCCCCATCGGCGGCCAGCGCCTCGAGATCGGGGTGGAGGGCCAGCTCGTCTGCTGCCCCTTCCATCCGCCGATCCCGCTCGGCTCGGCCGAGCTCTCCG
>JBDQIL010001008.1:0-2524 GCA_040264415.1 Myxococcota bacterium | reverse complement strand
AGACGGGAGTGGAACCGTCGTTCTGCCGGCGGCCACAGCGGGGGGTGCGGTGGCTGCGATGTGGGGCAGAGAGCGGCTGAAGTCGCCCGGTGGGGGCCCAGTTGGGCCGTGTGCGAGACTATCGGAGCGGTCTGGACGTGTCAACGGTTGTCCGGGGACACAGCGGCGCCGTTCCACGGGGCGCCCTATGCTGTGCGCATGACCCGCGTCTACTCGATGGATCTGCCCCGCGAGGGCAACGGCCCCTACCAGGTCCTGCGTGGATTCCAAGACGGCCTGGTGAAGCGCTTTGTCGCCGCGCTGTCCGATCCCCGCGCGGCCCAGCAGGCGCGGCTCGAGGTGCTGCTGGAGCAGGTCCGCGGGACGGCCTTCGCGGGCGACCACGATCTCAGCAGGGTGCGCACCCTCGACGATTGGCGCGCGGCCGTGCCGGTGCGCACGCACGCCGAGCTGTCGCCGTACCTGCGCCGCGTGGCCTACGGAGAGCCCCGGGTGCTCACCCAGGCGCCGGTGCAGTGCCTGCTCGAGACGTCGGGGACCACCGGCGCGCCCAAGCACCTCCCCTGCACGGCGCCCTGGGCGGCCAGCGTGCGCGACGCACAGAAGCTGTGGATGCTCGCGCTGCTTCGGGATCACGAGGGTGTCGCGCGCGGCCGCGCCCTCACCATCGTCTCGGCAGCGGAGCACGCCCAGAGCCCGGGCGGCCTGCCCATCGGCAGCAACACCGGCCGCATGCACCGCGCCCAGCCCTGGTACGTGCGGTGGCGCTTCCCGGTGCCCTACGCGGTCTTTCTGATCGACGACCCGCGCCTGCGTCAGTACGCCATCCTCCGGTACGCCCTCCAGTCCGACCTCAGCACCATCACGACGGCCAACCCGTCCACCCTGCTGTTGCTCTGTCGGCGGCTTCAGGAGTGGCGCGCGCCGCTGTCGGCCGACCTCGCCGCGGGAACCCTGGCCCACGGGCCCGCCGAGGCCCTCGATCCGGCCGTGCGTCGCCGTCTGTGGTGGAGCCTCCGCCGTCGCCGTGTTCCCGACGACTGGCGGCCGATCGCGCTGTGGCCCCACCTCACCACGCTGAACTGCTGGCGGGGCGGCAGCGCGGGCTACTTCGTCGAGCGCCTCCCCGACGCGATGGGCGGAGAGCTTCCCGTACGGGAGGTCGGCATCACGGCGTCCGAGGGCTACTTCGCGGTGCCCATGGGCCCCGACTGGGGCGGGGGCGTGCTCTGGACCCTGGGCCACGTGCTCGAGTTCATCGGCGACGACGGCGCGCCACGTTGGGCGTGGGAGCTCGAGCCCGGTGAGCAGGTGCGCTTGGTGTTCAGCACCGAGGCGGGCTTGTACCGGTACGATCTGCAAGACACCCTCGAGGTGGTCGGGCGCTGCGAAGAGACCCCGGTGGTGCGCTTCGTGGGCAAGTCGGGGCGCTTCTTGAACGCGACGGGAGAGAAGGTCACCGAAGACCAGGTCGCCGAGGCCATGCGGCGCGCCGCGCGCGCCACCGGCCTGCATCCGGTGGGGTTCACCGCCCGCACCCGGATGGCGGAGGTGCCCACGGTCGAGCTCGCGGTCGAGGGGGTCGAGGGGGCCCAGGCCGAGCGGCTCGCCGAGGCCTTCGACGCGGCCCTCCGCGGGGTCAACCTCGAGTACGACTCGAAGCGCAGCAGCGATCGGCTGGGCGCCGCGGCGGTGCGTCGGGTAGGTCCGGGCACCTACGCCCGCTTCCGGGCGGCCCGGGTGGCCGCTGGCGCGCCCGAGGGCCAGGTCAAAGACCCCATCGTGGCCGTCAACGACACCGAATGGGGCCGCCTCAGAGCGGCCGCACAGGAGCCCGCGTGACCCTGCTGCTGCACCTGCTCTTCGGCTCCATCTGCCTGGTGTGGGCGGGCGCGCTGCTCAGCGCCCGCCGCAAGCGCGCCGATCCCGCCTACAAGCTCACCGGCGACGAGCCCGGCCCCGAGGCGCCGGTGCGCGTCGCCATCGTCATCCCGGCCCGGAACGAGGAGGCCCACATCCAGGGCTGCGTCGAGTCGGCGCTCGCGCAAGACCTCGACGGCGTCAAGATCTTCGTCATCAACGACGGCAGCACCGACCGCACCGCCGCGGTGCTGGCCGACCTCGTGGCCCAGCACCCCGACCGCCTGGTGGTGGTGTCGGGCGGCGACGCACCGCTGCCCGACGGCTGGATGGGCAAGCCGTGGGCCTGCCAGCGGGCAGGCCAGGCGGCCCTCGACGACCACGATCCCGACTGGATGCTCTTCACCGACGCAGACGTGCGCCTCTCGCCCTCCGCGCTGACCGCGGCCGTCGGCTACGCCGGACGCCAAGCGGTCGACCTGCTCAGCGGCTGGGGCCAGCTCACCATGGTGGGCTTCTGGGAGAAGGTCATGCAGCCCGTGGTGGTGGGCATGATCCTCGGCGGCAACGACATGGCGCGGGTCAACGACCCCGAGCGCCGCCGCGGCAACCCCATCGCCAACGGCCAGTTCGTGCTGATGCGGGCCGACACCTGGCGCGACGT
>JBDQIL010001007.1:0-2529 GCA_040264415.1 Myxococcota bacterium | reverse complement strand
GCTCGGGGCCGGCCGCGCGCGCCTGCCGCCCCCCGGCGCGACCCGGGGCGGGTGCGGCGGGGGCGCCGCGGGGCTGGCCCTCCTGCCGCTGCTCGGCCTCCGCCGGCGCCAGCGAAAGGATACACTGACGCCTCTCGACGTCTGACCGGAGCCCCCATGCGCGCCGCCCTCCTGCTCCCCCTCGTCATCGGCTGCCAACAGCAGGCCGACGATCTGCTCCCGCTCGTGACCGCGCTCGACGGGGGCGGTCCGATTCGGGTGGCCGTCGCCCCCAGCCTCGGGGGCCTCGACCTCGAGGTGCCGGTGCGCCTCTTGAACGCCTACGGCGCAGCGATCGCGGGCGGAGACATCACGGTGTCGGTCGACGGCCCCACCGCGTCACCCGCCAGCGTCACCGTCGCCCTCGACGGGAACGGCGTCGGCGTGGCCCGCATCTCCACCACCGCGCCCGAGCAGGTCGTGGTCACCGCGACCGCGTCGTCCGATGGCGCCGAGGTCGGCGCTGCCGCCCACGCCTATGCGGTCTCCGACTCCGCCCCGGCCTACGCCACCGCCTGGGGCTCGCACCTCGGCCTGGCCGAGGGTGTGCGACCCAGCCACGGCGCGCCGGCCACCGGCGGCATGGCCATCTCGGTCGACGACACCGTGTGGTTCGTTCCGGCCGCGCCCGGCGCCCCCCTCGTACAGGTCGCCGACCTCCCCTTCAACGTCGAGGGCCTGCAGGGCGCCCACATCGACCGCGACGGCCTGCTCGATCTGGTCGTCTTCGGCGAGAACCAGGTCGTGCTGCTGCGCGGCGTGGCGCAGGGGGGGCACGCCTGGGCCGGCGGCTACCAGGCTCGCGCCGGCTCGGTGGTCGGCGCCATGACCAGCGACGTCGACGGCGATCGCCTCGGCGATCTCGTGATCGCCACCAGCCGCGAGTCGGGCGGCGGCGTGCAGGTGCTCGTGGGCGACGGCGCGTGGGGCTTCGAGGCCCTGCCGCCCCTCGATCTCGCAGAGGAGATCTGGTCGGTCACCGGCAGCGACGAGCTCGAAGACGGCGTGCCCGATCTCAGCGTGCTCACGGCCGGCCGCGGCACCATCAAGCGCTACAGCTGGCGTCCCGAAGACGCCGGCTGGGTGGGCGCCTCCACCTCCGAGCTCGTCGACTACGAGGCCACCGAGGGGGCGCGCTTGCTGCCGCAGACCGACCTCGACGGCGACGGCCGCGACGAGATCATCATCCGGGGCGCCGAAGACCGCACGCCCCACGAGCTGGTCTTCTACACCCTCACCGACCCGGTCTACCGGTTCCCGCTGTCCTACCCGCGCTACGAGGTCGGCCTGGCCGACGTCGACGACGACGGGGTCAACGACCTGCTGGTGATGGAGGACGGCCGCATCACCGTCACGTCGGTCAACGACGACGGCGGCTTCTCCGAGATCCCCGTCAACCTGCCCAGCGACCGGGGCCCCGTGGTGGGCGGCCACTTCGCTGGCGACGAAGGCGCCGACATCCTGGTCGCCACCGACCACGCCCTGATCTTCCCGGGCCGCACCGACGCCGCCGGCTGGGACAAGGTGCGCCCCTCGTGGCGGTCTTTCTCTACTGCGCTGGCCGGCCCCATCCTGGTGGAGGACCTCGATGGCGATGGATCCGGCGACTCGGTGGGCTTCACCTCCGACGGCACCGACCTCGTGATGGCCACGTGGCTGCTCGACCCCGCCAACAGCCAGCTCCAGTTCGGCGGCCGGCTCACCCTCGGCGCGGTCGATGCCCTGGGCATCGCGCACTGCGGGGCCTTCTGGTACGCGCTGGTGGGCAGCGACGACGACAGCACGCTCGTCACCTTCCAGGTGGACGCCGCGGCGCAGCCCCAGCAGGTGGCGTCCACCAACTCAGCCGGCTCGCTGCTCGCCTGCGGCGTGCTGCCCAGTGGCAACGAGGGCGTGGTGGTGTCCACCGTGTCGGGCTTCTGGACCGCCTACGGCCCCTACGGCGCCGAGCAGGACACCGGCAACGTCGGCCAGGCTGGCGCGGTGGCGCTGGCCCGCTCGGGTGGCGCCGGCGCGGTCGTCTCCTGCTCCGACGACGGGTGCTCGGTCGCCGCCGCCGATCTCGACGGTGACGGCGTCGAGGAGGTCGCCCGCGGCGGCGACACCGTCACCCTCGAGTGGGGTGGAGACACCCTCGAGCTGGCCGGCGCCGGTCACGTCTCCTTCGCCGACCTCGACGACGACGGCGCCCTCGATCTGCTGGCCACCGACGTCGCCACCGGCCGGGTCTACGGCTGGCGCAACCTGGGCAACCAGCTCGCGCCGGCCATCGTCTTGGCCACCGACCGCGACCTCGGCGCCGGCCCCGCCTTCATCAGCGACACCACCGGAGACGGCGTCCCCGAGCTGGCCGTCATCGACCTCGACGGCAGCGGCAACTGGCGCACCAGCTTCGGGCCCGCGTCGCTGCCGGCCGGCTCCGCGTGGTAGCGCGCCGCGCCCCGTGAGTCGGAGCGCCCCCGCCTCGATCATCGCTCTGTGCGTCTCGCT
>JBDQIL010001006.1:0-2532 GCA_040264415.1 Myxococcota bacterium | reverse complement strand
GTCGGACTCGAGCGTGGCGAGGCGCGCCTGCAGGGCGCCTCGCTCGTCGGCCAAGCGGCGGGCCCGGGCGTCGGCCGCGGCGAGGTCTTCGCGGGCCCGCGCGAGCGCCTGGTTCGACTCATTGGTGCGCTCGGCACGCGCGGTCGCCACAGCCGCCAGCGCCGCGTCGCGTGCCCGCTCGAGGGCGGCCACCTGTCCTGCGGTGTCATCAGCGGCAGCCTCGGCAGCCTGCCGGGCCCGCTCGGCGGCGTCGGCCCGATCGCGCGCTGCGAGGGCCTGGTCGCGTGCTGCTTCCGCCGCATGGCGGGCCTGATCGGCGGCCGCCCGCGCCTTCGCATGGGCGGCCGCCTCGGAGCGAGCCGCGTCGAGGGCCCCCGAGGCCGCCTCGAGCTCTTGGCGCAGACGAGAGGCCTCGGCCTTCAGTCGCCCCAGCGCAGCGGCGGACTGCGCGTGCCCCGCCCGATCGGCCTCGGCAGCCTCCGCTCGAGCGTCGGACGCATTCGCCCGGGCCCGCCGCTTGGCCGACGAGCGAGGCGCCCTGCAGGCGCGCCTCGCCACGCTCGAGTCCGACACCTCCGACCTCACCGCGAAGCTGGACCGGCAGGTTGATCTCGAGCGTCGCTACAGCGAGCGTGTGCTCCAGCTCGAGCGCGCGCTGGCCACGCGCAAGGGCCACGACGACCGTCCGGCGGATCCGATGGAGTGGGGCCGCCAGGCGCCGCTCTGGGATGACGCCTGAGCACTTCCGGTGCAGCTGTGGGCTAAGGTGCGGGCTCCGGGAGGCCTGATGAAGGTACAGATCCATGAGCTGCTCACCTTCGCGGTGGAGCACCGCGCGTCCGACATCCATTTGAGCGCCGGTGAGATCCCGGCGGTCCGGATCGACGGCGAGATCCGTCGGCTCGACCTCGAGCGGCTCATGCCTGACGACGCCAAGCGCCTCGCCTACTCGGTGATGAACGCCAAGCAGAAGACGCACTTCGAGAAGCACCTCGAGATCGACTTCTCCATTGGCCTGAAGGGCTTGGCTCGCTTCCGAGTCAACGTCTTCACCCAGGCGCGGGGCGTGGGCCTCGTGCTGCGGCAGATCCCCTCCAAGGTGTTGACGCTCGAAGACATCAAGGCACCCAAGGCCTTCAAGGAGATCGCCGACCTCAAGAAGGGTCTCGTGCTGGTGACGGGCCCGACCGGCTCGGGAAAGAGCACCACCCTCGCGGCGATGATCGACCACATCAACAAGACGCGGGCCGAACACATCCTCACGGTCGAAGACCCCATCGAGTTCGTCCACCAGCCGCAGAAGTGCGTGATCAACCAGCGCGAGATCGGCGCGCACACCCACTCCTTCGCTGCGGCCCTGCGGTCGGCGTTGAGAGAAGACCCCGACGTCATCCTCGTGGGGGAGCTCCGCGACCTCGAGACCGTGTCTCTGGCGCTCACCGCCGCAGAGACCGGGCACCTCGTGTTCGGCACCCTGCACACGAACTCGGCGCCTGAGACCATCGACCGCGTGGTCGATGCATACCCGCACGAGCAACAGGCGCAGGTGCGCACCATGCTGTCGACCTCCCTTCAGGCGGTCATCACCCAGCAACTGCTGCCCAAGGCGCAGGGCTCCGGTCGGGCGGCGGCCCACGAGATCATGATCGTCAACAACGCGGTCCGGAACCTCATCCGCGAGAACAAACTGTTCCAGATCGACAGCATCATGCAGGGCGGCCGCGGCGACGGCATGCAGACGATGGAGCAGGGCCTCAAGGATCTGGCTCGGCGACGCGAGATCACCCGCGAGGCCGCCATCCACGCGTCGCGCAACCCGAAGCTCTTCGACGACGAGACGCCGCGGCGGCGCCCCGCCGGCCGTTGACGATGCGACTCCTCGTCAACGGCGAGCCCCGCGAGCTCCCCCCGGGGGCGACCGTGGCCGATCTCCTCGACGACCTGGGGCTCCGCCGCGATGGCGTCGCCGTCGCGGTGAACCGGCGGGTGGTCCCCCGCAGCGAGCACGCTGGCCGGGCCTTGGCGGTCAACGACCACGTCGAGGTCATCCAGGCGGTTGGGGGCGGCTGACCGAGGGGGGGCGGCGCCGTGGCAGCGTTGGATGGCGGCGGCTGCGGGCGCCGCGGCGCCGACAGGCGACCGCGCCGGGTGCCGCGCGCGGTACACTCGCTCCACTGTCCGCAAGGAGCCCTGGTGAACCTCGTCCTGCTGGTCCTCGCCGTGTCGCTGGTCATCGCGCTGGTCGCGGTGGCCACACGGCCTGATCCTGACGCAGCCATCGCCAACCGCATGGATCACCTCGCCGAGCCATGGCGAGAGCTTGCGGCAAAACACGGTTTTGGGTTCACCGCGAGCTATGACGACGTGCGGAGAGCCTACTCGCTCCGGGGCAGCCGGGGCGGGCGGGCGGTCACAGTCGAGTACGGCGTCAGCGATCTCCCCCAACAGCTCCGCGGCTTCGCGCGCGCGTCGCGTCGATAGCCAGGAAGCCCGATCACGGCGAGCGGGCAGCACGTCCGTGGCCTCCGCGAT
>JBDQIL010001005.1:0-2532 GCA_040264415.1 Myxococcota bacterium | reverse complement strand
GGATCCCCATGGCCTCCATCCTCCTCGTCGCCGGCCCCCCTGTCTCCGCGCGCCTCTGGGACGGCGTCGCAGACCGGCTGAGGCAGCTCGGTCACGACGCGAACACCATCGAGCTGTTCGACCCGGCGCCGGCCGACCCCAGCGTGCCCGCGCTCGCCGCGACCCTGCGCGCGGCGCTCGCCGGCCACGACCACCCCATCTTGGTGGCCCACGGCACGGTCCTCCCAGTGGCGCTCGCCGCCGCACAGGGCAGCGACCTCGGCGCGCTGGTGCTGACCAACGGCGCCCTCGGCGGCCTGCACCCCCTCACCCGCGCGCTCTGCGCCGCCGCCCGGATCCCCGGCGTGGTCTCGAAGGTCGCCCTCCACCCTCGGCTCTGGCAGCGGTGGCTCGCCTCGTCGGTCGGCCTGCGGCGGGCCGTGGTCAACCCATACGTCATGGACCGTGACACCGTTGTCGCGCTCTCGGCGCCCTACCTGCAGTCCGGCGCCCACCGGCGGGCCGTCACCCAGTACCTCGCAGAGCTGCCCGCTGCGGTGGCCGAGGTGCCGGCACCCGACGTCGCGACGCTCGTGCTCTGGGGAGACGAGGACCCCCTCCAGCCGATGCATGTCGCCGACTCTGCGCGTCGATGGCTGCCCCGCGCGGTGGTCGAGGCGGTGCCCGGGGGGCAACACCTCCACCCGGTCGAGCGACCCTGGGCCTTCGCCGACGCCCTCGACGCTTGGTGGCGTGCCGAGCGTTCCACGGTGGGTGCCACACCCTGACCACGACACAGATGTCACGATTTCTGCGTTCTGACCGCGCCGGCGCACCCATCCCCGCGCACCCTAGACCGACCGATCTCCGTTGAACGCTGACAATCAACCAGTGAACCATGCCTGGCACGGCACTTGCTTGGTAGGTGAGCGGAGATGAGACGCCATTGCCGGTCCGGCGGACAACCCCCCGCCTCACCGCAGCTGCACCCGGTCGAGTTTGCTCGGCCGGGTGCTTCTAATTTCGGCGACCGCGCGCGTGGCGCCGGGTGACCGGCGGCAGAGGCCCGACCCGCCGAGACCTGGCGGTCATCCGTCGGACGACCGGCTAAGCGCCCCCATGCCCTCCGACGCCCTCGCGTCCCTCGACGCGCCCAGCAGCACCGACCCGCTCGACCGAGACGCGGCCCGCCGCGACCTCTGGCCGCGGGGCACGCTCGAGCTTCGCGCAGGCCGTCTGCCGCCCGCCCCCGCTGCGGTGGTCTGGCCGCGGACGGCCGACGAGGTCGCCCAGGTGCTGGCCGCGGCCACGCGCAGCGGCGCGCCCGTGGTCGCCTACGGGGCAGGATCGGGGGTCTGCGGCGGCGCCGCCGGCCTCGACGACGCCTGGGTGATCGACCTCAAGCGCATGAACCGCCTGGTCGCGATCGACCGCGAACGCGGCGTGGCGTGGGCCCAGCCCGGCCTGCTCGGTCAACACTTCGAGGACCTGCTGGAGAGACAGGGGTGGCGCACGGCGCACAGCCCGTCGTCGATCGCCTGCAGCACCGTGGGCGGCTGGGCAGCGGCGCGGGGCGCGGGTCAGTTCTCCAGCCGATACGGCGTCTTCGACGACATGCTGCTGGCCGCCTCGGCCGAAGCCCCCACCGGGCGGGTGCGGGCAGGCGCGTGGTGCTCAGAGGGCGAGGCCGACCGCCTCCCCTTGCTCTGCGGCTCCGAAGGCACCCTGGGCGTGCTCACCGACCTCGCCGTGCGCGTGGTCCCGGTCGCGCCCCGGCGATGGCTCCGGGGCTACGCGCTCCCCAACCTCGAGGCCGCCTGGGAGGCCATGCGGCGGCTGATGCAGCTCGACGTCGAGCCCTTCGTTCTCCGCCTCTACGATCCCATCGACACCCGCATCGGCGGCCCCGCGCGCGCGGCTCGGCGCAGCCAGAAGGCCGCCGCTCCCGCCGGTCGGCAGCTGGTCGAGCGCCTGCGGTCGGCGGTGGAGAGCGTGCCGGCCTTGCGGGAGCACCTGCTCGAGCTCCCCCTCGCGCTCCCCCGGCTGGTCAACCGCCTCGCCGACTCGATGGGAGACGAGGTGCTGCTCGTGGTGGGGTGGGAGGGAGACGACGCGTCGGTCGAGGCCGCGGTCGCCGCCGCTGAGCCCGCGCTCGCCCGGGCCCGCGACCTGGGCCCCGACCCAGGCGAGCACTGGTACGCCCACCGGCACGACGTGTCCTACAAGCTGGCGCCCGTCTTCGCGGGCGGCGGCTGGGCCGACACGATGGAGGTCGCGAGCACCTGGTCGCGGCTGCCCGCGCTGCACGAGGCCGTGCGCACCGCGCTGGGCGAGCGAACGCTGGTCATGGCCCACTTCAGCCACGCCTACCGCGAGGGCTGCTCCATCTACTTCTCCTTCGCCGGGCGGGGCGGGGTCGAGACCTACGACGCCACCTGGCGCGCCGGGCTGGAGGCCGCCCGAGAGGCCGGCGGCACGGTCACCCACCACCACGGCGTGGGCCAGCTCAAGGCCACCGCCGCCGCCCGAGAGGCCGGCGCGGCCCTCCGCATC
>JBDQIL010001004.1:0-2533 GCA_040264415.1 Myxococcota bacterium | reverse complement strand
GCCTCCGACAGCGCGGCGACGCCATGCGGCGCCACGGTCCGGGTGGTGGCGTCGAGCAGCGCCAGAGCAGCCGCCTCGCGGGCGTGGAAGGGGAGGGTCGCGGTGCCCGGGCCGGGCAACAGCGCGCGCCCCGGGAGGCGCGGGACCGCCGCCCGAAGCGTCGCTGGGTCCAGCCCGACCCGAACGACGACGTAGGGCACGCCAGCGTCCACCACCAGCGACTCGAGGCCCCGTGCCGCCGTGAACATGGGCGTCGTGTGCCCTCGGGCGGCGCCGACCCAGGAGCGGGCCACCACCCGCGTCGCGCCCTGGTCTCGGGCGCGCTCGAGCAGCTGGCCCGTCGCCGACAGCCATGCGCGGGCCTGGGCGGAGCGCCCGTCGAGGCCTGGGCACCCGCACACCAGCACGGTCGCCCCGGAGAGCCCGGCCTTCGGGGTCCAGGGGACCGCCTGGGCTCCGCGGCTGCTGGCCTCATGGAGCGTGGCGCGGCCCACCGCGGTATGGGCTCCGGACACGACGATCAACAGCGGCTCCACGGTGTGCTTGCCCTCGACGGGCTGAAAAGGTACCCCCGCCAGCGGCCGCTGTCCCGCGGGAGACCCCATGACCGACCCCACCGAATCGACGCCGCCCCCAGACGACGGCACGCCTCCGGCCGGCGCGACCGATCGACCGGCGGCGGAGGCCGACCCGGTCCCGATGCTGGGCGACGCCCTGAGCGGTCTGCTGCGCGGGGTGCTCTCCCGCAGCCGAACCGAGGTCGAGCGCCTCGCGAGCGATGGTCGCGCCCGGCTCGAGCTCCGCCAGCTGCGAAAGGACCGGCTGCGCATGTACGGGAAGCTGGGCAAGGAGACCCGCGCGCTCCTCGAAGCGGGGGAGATCGAGCACCCGGGGCTGGCCCGCGGCGTGGGCCGGATCACCGAGCTCGACGAGCGGATCGCCAAGGCAGAGGCGGACTTCGCGGCATCTGGGGAGCCGGTCCCCGCCGACCCCGAGCTCGACGAGCCCAGCTCCTCCTGATTCTTTCTTGCCACTGCGAGGGCGAGCCTATAAGCGCAACGCGTCTTCGGAGGGTGACCTCCGCAGGCGGTTGACATCACCGGACATGTGGGGCTGTAGCTCAGCTGGGAGAGCACTAGACTGGCAGTCTGGGGGTCAGGGGTTCGAGTCCCCTCAGCTCCACCACTCCACCCGGTTCAACCGATGACACCCTCGACTTCACGTCGGGGGTGTTTTCGTGTGGGGGGAGCCGCCCTCGACCAGCGTGCACCCGCCGCTGGCCGCGTCATCGCGGCGTGCGACATCGGCCGCCCTGCTGAGCGGCGTGACGGTCTTCGGTCAGGGGGCGCCCAGCCGAGGGGGACGCGGGTCAGGCGCGGGCGCCGACCTTGTTCGAGAGGTGGCCGTGGAACCGGCTCAGGTAGCCGCTGAGCTCGCCCAGGTTGGTGCGGTCGCTCGACTTGAGCAGGGCCATCCGGCCCCGCTTGAGGGCCGCCTCGAGGCCGCCGATGTCTTCGCGGTGCAGCGTGCCCCGGTGGTCGCGCAGGAAGGCTTCGAGGGTCACCAGCTTCTGCTCGATCTCTCGGCGCAGCGCCTTGACCTTTCGGGCCTCGTCGCTCTCGACGCGACCGCTCTCCGCGTCGCCCCGCATACGGGCGAGCTCTTGCTTCGAGAGCCCGGTGGGCGACGTGATCGTGACCTGCTCGCTGATGCCGGTGCGCAGATCTTGTGCGGCGACCTGCACGATCCCGTTGGGGTCGATGCCGAACTTCACGCGGATGCGGGGCTCGCCTTTGGGGGCCGGCTGGATGTTGCGCAGCTCGAAGTCGCCCAAGCTCACGTTGTCGCGGGCGCGCTCGTGCTCGCCCTGAAGCACATGAATCTTCACGGTCCGCTGTTCATCGACCACGGTGCTCACCAGCTGGCTCTTCTGAGCCGGGATGGTGGTGTTCTTGGGGATGAGCGTCGCGAATCGCCCGCCGGCGACTTCGATGCCGAGCGAGAAGTTGGTGACGTCGAGCAGCGTGACGCTCTTGACGTCGCCCTCGAGAATCCCGCCCTGGATGGCGGCGCCGGCGGCGACCACCTCGTCGGGGTTGAAGCTCTTGTTGAGCGGCTTGCCGAACAGCTCTTGGACGCGCTGCTGCACCAGCGGGATCCGACTCGAGCCCCCGACCATGATCACCTCGTCGATCTTGGCGACCTCGAGGTGCGCGTCGGTGAGGGCCTGCCGGCACTCCGCGATGGTGCGGTCCACGAGGGGCGCGATGAGCGACTCGAAGACGCTGCGGGGCAGAGTGGCCTGGAGGTGCTTGGGGCCGGCGCTGTCAGCCACCAAGAAGGGCAGGTGGATGTCGGTGGAGGTGGCGGTGCTCAGCTCGAGCTTGGCCCGCTCTGCTGCGTCGCGCAGCCGCTGCAGCACGATGCGGTCGGAGGTGGCGTCGATGCCGTGCTGCTTCTGAAACTCGCCGAGCAGCCATCCCACCACGACGCGGTCGATGTCGGCGCCGCCGAGGGTGTTGTTGCCCCGGGT
>JBDQIL010001003.1:0-2537 GCA_040264415.1 Myxococcota bacterium | reverse complement strand
CTCCGCTGCGGCGCACCGGTCGCGCGGCCGGTCGCGCGCGCCAGCCCCGCGCCGACCCGATACGCAGGCCGCCTCCGGAGCCGCCATGCGCGCCAACGCCCTGCTCGCCCTCGCTGCTGTCCCCGCCTGCGCCACCGAGCCCGCCCCGGCGCCACCGGCCGCGCCGGTCGCCGCGCCGCCCCGTGAGGGCCTGCGCCCCGCCTGGTCGGGGGGCGCGTGGGGCTACCAAGACGCCGACGGGGACTGGATCTCCGACAAGCGGTATGCGCCGCTGGACGTGCTCTCGACCGACACGCCGCTGGGGCGCCGCGACCGCCAGTGGTGGTGGGTTCGGCCCACCGTCGTGGCGTCCAACCCGCGCCTGCTGCCCTGCGACGGCGTCACGCCCCTCGCGCGCCCCGACCGGGTGATCTGCACGCTGGCCGGCAGCGCTCGCTTGATGGGCCCCGAAGGCCCGGTGGGGTCGGGCACCTACCCGGCGATTCACCCGCTGCGCGACGGGTGGACCGTGGGGTGGACCCCCTCGCAGGTGACCCTCCTCGACCCGGACGGCCAGCCACACGGCCAGGCCGGCTACTTCCACATGGCCGGCCCCGAGCTGTTCGTGGTCTCCGACCGCGCCCCCGACTCGCCGCGGGCCGGCGCGGCCATGATCGCCGACAAGGCCTTTGAGCGCTTCGACCCCGAGACCGGCGCGCGGTCGCCCCTCGAGCGCTACCCGGTGGTCCAGAACGACGACGCCACGGTGGTCGCCGGTGAGAAGAGCCGCTCGTCGGTCGTCCCGGCGGGTGCCTCCGAGCCCGCCTGGGACCACCCGCGCTCTGTGCGCCTCGTGGGGGAGGGCCGCGCAGCGGCGCAGTCCGAAGACGGCAGCTGGTCGCTGGTCGATGTGGCCACGGGGGCCCCGGTGGGAGACCGACCCGGGTGGCGCATCCCAGACTCGAGCTGGCTGGCCGTCCCCCGTGAGCCGGCCTTCGCAGCGGGCCGGCTGCCCATCCTCGACCCCGACACCGAGCGGTGCGGCTACCTCGCCCCCGACGGCACGCTGGCCTTCGGCATGGCAGAGGGACAGGCGCGGTGCTCCCCCTTCGTGGGCGGCCGCGCGGTGACGGTCATCGGCGATGTGGCGTATGTGGTGGGGCCCGACGGCCAGCCCGCCGACTGGCAGCCCGTCCCACCCCACTCCACCGAGGCCGCGCCATGACCACACCCGCAGAGCTCGAGCGCTGGGACCACGCCCACGTCTGGCACCCCTTCACCCAGCACGACGAGTGGGAGGCCGCCGGGCCGCCCCTGCTCGTCGACCGCGCTGAGGGGGTGACGCTCATCGACGTGCACGGGCGCCGCTACCTCGACGCCATCTCGAGCCTCTGGACCAACGTCCACGGCCACGACCACCCCCGCATGGTGGCGGCCCTGCAGGCGCAGGCGGCCCGCGTGGCCCACTCCACCCTGCTCGGACAGGGCTCCGAGAGCAGCGCGCGGCTGGCCAAGCGGCTGGTGGACCTGCTGCAGCGCATCCCCGGCGACACCGCGCCCCTCACCCGCGTCTTCTACAGCGACTCGGGCAGCACCGCGGTCGAGGTCGCCCTCAAGATCGCCTTTCAGTACCACCAGCAGGCCGGGCAGCCCGGCGGACGGGCCCGGACGCGCTTCGCGGCGCTGTCTGAGGCCTACCACGGCGACACGGTGGGCAGCGTGAGCGTCGGCGGCATCGACCTCTTCCACGGGATCTACCGCCCGCTGCTCTTCGACGCGGTGCGGATCCCGGCCCCCGACCGGCCCGATCCCCGCGATGAGCTGCGGCATCTCACCGCAGCGCAGCGCATCTTCGACACCCACGGCGGCGAGATCGCGGCCCTGGTGGTCGAGCCGCTCGTGCAGGGCGCCGCCGGCATGCGCATGCACAGCCCGGCCTTCCTCCGGCGCCTGGCCCAGCTCGCGCGCGACCACGGGGCCCTGCTCATCGCCGACGAGGTGGCCACCGGGTTCGGACGCACGGGCACGATGTTCTCGCTCGAGCAGGTGGGCCTGCGCCCCGACCTGCTGTGCCTCGCCAAGGGGCTCACCGGCGGCGCGCTGCCGCTGGCCGTGACCGCCGCGACCGAGTCGATCTTCGACGCCTTCCGGGGCCCGTACCCGAGCCATCGGACCTTCTTCCACGGCCACACCTACACCGGCAACGCCCTCGCCTGCGCGGCCGCCCTCGCCAGCCTCGACATCTTCGAGGAGGAGGCCGTCCTCGACCGGGTCCCCGCGCTGGTCGCCGCCCTGACCGCGGCCGCGCGGGCGGTGCCGGAGCGCCACCGGGCCGAGATCCGCCAGCGGGGGCTCATGTGCGGCGTGGTCCTGCGCCACGACCGCGGTCCCGACGCCCGGGTGGGCCACCAGGTGGCCATGGCCGCCCGCGCCGAGGGCGTCATCGTGCGCCCCCTCGGCGACGTGATCGTGCTCATGCCGCCGCTGGCCATGCGCCCCGACCAGCTGCACGCGGTGGGTGCGGCCGTGGGGCGCGCGGTCACGGCGGTGCTGGGCTG
>JBDQIL010001002.1:0-2537 GCA_040264415.1 Myxococcota bacterium | reverse complement strand
GTGCTCGACCTGCTGCCCTGGATCCCCGCCGTCGTGGTCGGCCTCACGGGCCTGCTGGTGGTGGCCGACGCGCTGCGGCTGGGTGCGCCCCCCATGCCGAGCAGCCCGGCCGCCCGGCGGGCGCTGGTGGCGATGCTCCCCGACCGCCCCGGCCTCGAGGCCCACGAGCTGGGCGCCGGCTGGGGCGGGCTGGCCGTGGCGGTCGCTCGGGCGCGCCCCACCTGGCAGGTGGTGGCGTGGGAGGCCGCGTGGGTGCCCTTCGCCTTCTTGTGGATTCGACGCCGAATCTTCGGGCCACGGAACCTCACGGTGCGGCGCGGGGACTGGATGCAGGCCCCCCTCGAACAGTGCGACGTGATCACCGCCTACCTGCTCCCAGACGCGATGCTGCGCCTGCGCGACGCCCTCGAGGCGCGCGGGCGGCCCGGCGCCTGGCTGTTGAGCGTGCACTTCGGCGTGCGCGGCTGGAGCCCCGACCGCGCGTCGGTGCTGCGGGACCGACACCGCACCCGCGTGCTGCGCTACCGCGTGCCGGCGTGAGCCCCCCGGCGCTCCTGCTGTTGGCGACTCGGCTGCTGGGGGAGGCCGCCGCGGCCCCACCCGAGCTCGCCGCCTGGACCGCCGACGCCGCCACCCTCACCCTCGGCGACGAGCTGCTGGCGGTGGAGGGCCTGACCGCCCAGGCGGGCGCCGGCACGCTGCGGCTGAGCGGCGGCGTCGGGCGAGCGATCTGGAGCGGCGCGGCCTCCGGCGGCGCCCCCCCCCGCGTGGTGGGCGTGGTGGCCGTGGGGCCCGGCGCCTTCCACCTCGCCGTGCCCCACGCGCCGACCGCGCAGGGCCTGGCCAACCGCATCGTGGGCTGGCTGGGCGGCGACCGCGCCCGAGGCGACGCCCTGGTGGCCGGCCGCGGGCTGTCCACGTCGGTCGAGGCGGCCGTGGTGGTGGGGGCCGGGGTGGCCGAGCAGCTCGGCGCCCCCGTGCCGGTGACCGACCCCGACGCGATCGCGGCGTCCCTGGCCGACCTGTGGGCCGAGCGCACCGCCCTGGTGCCGGCCGAGGTGGCCCCCGGTCGCTTCGTGGGCCTCGATCGGCTGCGGGTGGAGCAGCTGGGCGCCGACCCCGGCGGGTCCCGCCGCTGGATCGACGCCCGCACCGACCAGCCCTGGGGGGCCCTCGAGCCCGCCCGCGCCCGCACCGACCCCGCGCCCGGCGACGGCTGGCTCGCCGTGGTGGCCGACCCCGACCGCAGCCTCGACGGCGTCACCCACGCCTTCGCCTACACGGCCGGGGTCGACACCCTGGGCCGCGCGGCCCGCCAGCCCCTGGTGTCGGAGGCCCAGCCGGGGGCGGCCGGCCCCCCGGTCGCGCTCCAGGCGGCCGACGTGCGCGTGCGGGCCGTCCGCGACGGGGGCGCCCTGACCGCAGAGATCACCGCCGACCTTCGGCTCACCGCGCGGCAAGCGACGCCGCTCACCGTGCTCCGCGTGCCCGCCTCGGCCGACACCGTCACCGTCTCTGCACGCGCAGGGTCGCCCAGCCCCCGCCTCGACATCGTCCCCCTCGGCGAGACCGGTCGGTCGACCTGGCTGGCCGTGGTGCCCCGCGGCGGCCTCGACCCTGCCCACCCGCTCGAGCTCACCGTCACCTGGGCCGACCGGTGGCCGCTGGTGGGCGCGCCCGCGAGCACCGGCCTGCAGCGCTTCGTGCCGGGCCTCGTGCCCGACCGCCTGGGCTCACCCGCCCCCTTCACCCTGCAGGTCGAGGCGCCCGACGGCCTGACGCTGGTGTCGAGCGGCGCGCCCGCGGCAGATGGCTCGCCGGCAGCGGCCAGCCTCGAGCCGGTGGCCTGGCCGCGCGTGGCGCTGACCGGCTGGCCGGTGGCCGAGCGCGACGGCGGCGCCACGCTCCGGGTGGCGGCCGACCCGTCCCTCGCGGCGCCCATCCAGGACGAGGTGACCGCGATCCTGAGGGGCTTGAGCGCCCAGCTGGGCAGCGCGACGCCCACCCCCTTTGCGGTGCTGCAGCTGCCCCCCGGCCTGCGCGCAGGCGAGGCCAGCGGCGGCCTCGTGGCCCTCCAGCGACCCCTGCTCGCCGACCTGGGCCAGCGGCGAGCGGACGACCGCGCCCGACCCGTGCTCGCCCATGAGCTGGCGCACCTGTGGTGGGGCCACCAGGCGCGGCCCGAGGGGGTGGCCGACCGCTGGATGGCCGAGGTGCTGGCCGAGGTGAGCGCTGATCTGGCGCTCGGCGCCCGAGCGGGCCCGGCGGCGCTCGCAGCCCGCCAGGCCCGACACCTGCAGGTGGCGCGGCGCCTCGACCCCCTCGCGCTCCCCCAAGCGTGGGGCGGCGCCGACGCGACCGGCCACCTCTACCACCTGGGCCCGGCGGTGCTGCTGGGCCCAGGTGGTAGAGGTGGCCGGGCGCGTCGGCGCCACGACCCCCTCGGGCCGCGCCGGGTGGCCCCACCACACGTGCGCCAGCTCAGGGGCGAGCACGGGTCGGGCGCGGGCGGCCGCTCGCCGCCGGCCCACGTCGGC
>JBDQIL010001001.1:0-2544 GCA_040264415.1 Myxococcota bacterium | reverse complement strand
GAGTGTTGCTGGTGGGGCAGGGGCTGGTGAGCCACGGGGTGGAGACGCGCCGGCAGGTCGCGCTGTCCGCCGAGCTGTACCTGCCGCAGCTGGCCCTCGGCCGATGGATCGAGGCCGACGTCCCCGAGTCGATGCCGCTGTTGGTGGACAACATCCCGGCCTGCTGGCTCGATCGACGCGCCCATGAGCGCCCGCTCACGTCGTGGTTCGACGTCCCGACCGCCCCCGGAGACGGCGCCGCCTTTGCTCGGTGGCTTCACGACGAGGGGATCGGGTGGGTGCTGTGGTTTCGCGAGGACTGGACCCAGGCGCCCCGCGTGGCTCCCTTCCTCGCTGACGGTGGCGTGTGGACCCTCGGCGAGGTGACGCTCGTAGAGGTCGCGGAGGAGCCCGCCTATGGGTGGCGCCTCTACCGAGTCGAGGGCGTGGGGGAGGGGGCGCCGAGGCCCGTCGATCCTTCGCCCCCTTGACCGGCGCCGGCATCCTCAATAAGCGCTGGCCGTGCTGGGGGAGTAGCTCAGCTGGGAGAGCGCTGGAATCGCACTCCAGAGGTCGGGGGTTCGAGTCCCCTCTTCTCCACCACTCTTAGAGCGCCTCGGTCTCCCAGCCGAGGCGCTCGCTTTTTTCTGTTTGAGCCGCGGCAGGGCGGGTCGCGTGCCGCCGGTCAGTCGAGCCCGCGCTCTTCCAGGTCGTGCTCGTCCAAGCCCAAGAAGTGCCCGATCTCGTGGAACAGCGTGATGCGCAGCTGATGGATGAGCTCGTCTCGGTCGATCGCCTGCCGCTCCAGGTTCCGGCGGAAGAGCACGATGGTGGGCGGCAGGAGGCTCCACGGGTTCTCGGAGTTCCGCTCCATCAGCGAGTGGCCGCTGAAGTAGCCCAGCAACTCGAGCGGTGAGGCGGGGGGCTCGTAGCCACGCAGCACGTCTTCTGGAGGCAGCTCCTCAAGCAGAATCGCCACGTTCATCATGTAGTCGCGGATGGCGGGGTGGAGCTCCATCAGCGCCTCGCCGACCAGCTCCTCGACCTCGTCGTCGTCGAGCTCTGGAGGGAGCGGGTAGCCCATGGGGTCGAGCCAGCGGGCGTGCGCCAAGGCGCGGCGGGCCCCCGGCACGTCGCCGTCCCATTCGAGGAGCAGCGCCCGAACCCACCAGCCTTCGGGGTTCCGGGCGTCCTCACGGATGGCGCGGGCGGCCGCGCGACGGGCCTCTGTGAAGGTGAGGAGCTCAAAGCTCGCGAGGGCGTAGGAGGCCCAGCTCGAGGCATGGTCTGGCCGCGCGAGCGCGGAGGCCCGGTAGGCGTCGGCGGCGCCTTCGAGGCGGCCCAGCAGCCGCAGGGCGTCACCGCGGACAAACCACGCCCCGGGGTGGTCGGCGTCTGCAGACAGGACCTCGTCGCAGAGGCGGATGGCGTCGTCGGGCAGCCCCTGGTCGAGCGCCTGTTCGGCGCGATCGAGCAGCGCCTCGACCTGGGCGTCGTCTACCCCGACCGTCACTGCGCCGGCTCTTCGGCCGGCTCGGTGTAGCGGACGTTGTGGCTGATGGCGGCGTAGTCCCCCTGGATGAGCGGGAACTGGAGGGAGCGCAGCTGGCGCCGCACGCAGTCGAGCAGCTCGGTGCTCGCCACGAATTCTTGCGGGATGAACCGCGCGCCCACGATGTGGCCCCGGTTGTTGATGTAGGCCTCGAGGCCGAGCACCACCTCGCGGCCCGGCTCGATGCCGCCCAGGTCGTGCATGCAGCCAGCGATCTGGCTCCGACGCCTGCCGACCTCTTGGCGGGCCTGGCGTGAGTCGATGTCGGCCTCGAGATCGCCCTCTTTGGGCCGGAAGTCCATCCGGTCGATGAGGGTGAGGCTCGGGTTGAGGTAGACCGCTTCGCCGTCGGCCGGCAGCAGCACCTCGTCGGACCACGGCTCGAAGCCCTCAAGCTCGATCCGCACCAGCACGGTGTCGCCCGGCGTGAGGCCCTCGGTGAGGACGACCTCGCCGGTGGAGTTGACCAGCTCGTTCGAGACGGAGATCTTGCCGGCGGGTGGATCCACCCGAACCGCGAGCTCGACGCTCGGAGGCGGCGGGGGCGCGGGCGCGGGTGGCTGGAGCGCCCACCAGGCGCCGGCACCGATGGCCCCGAGGGCCAGCGCGGCGGCGCCCACCCAGACCGCCACCGGTCGCTGCTGCGAGGCCTCCACCGTGATCGCGCGGCGCTGGCCGTCGTCGGTCACCACGGTCACCAGCGCCACCGCCCGCTTGCGGGGCATGCGTCCCGGGAAGAGGGTGAGGGTGACGGTCTGCTCTTGGGCGGCCCGGTCGAGGCGCGCGGGAGACACCTCGACCCAGTCGCGATCGACGATGACGCGCCCGGGCATCGCGGCCTCGCCGCTCTTGCGCACCGTGAAGCTGTGGGAGAGTGGCTTGCCCCGGAGCGAGAGCTCGACCGTCTCGGGGGCGTCTACCTCGAGTCGGGCCGGGCGAGCCGGAAGCGCCGAGCGGCGGTCGGCGCCCATGCCCAGGGTCGAGCCGATGGCCTCGGGCGGGGCGGGGACGTT
>JBDQIL010001000.1:0-2547 GCA_040264415.1 Myxococcota bacterium | reverse complement strand
CCCCCCCCCCCCGCCGGAGAGGGGGCCACATCAGGTGGGTGGAAATCGAGGCTGACGCTCCGCGTCGCGTGGGCTATCTTATCGCTAGACCCGTTGTCGGAGGCCGCACATGAGCACGTTGGACTTCACCTTCAGCATCCCGATGACCCTGCCCGCTCCCCCCCTCGAGGCCACGGGCTTCGACGCCGTGGCCCAGAAGGCGGCGCGGGTCGCGCGGCTCCCCGAAGAAGATGTGCTGGTGCAGGTGAGCCCCTCGGCTCGCGCCCGCGCCGACCGCATGCCCCTCTTCGCAGACGACGACGCCGGTCCCACCGAGACCGACTCCGAGCAGCGCGAGGCCGCGGGCCCCGTCGAGCGTCGCCGCAAGTCGCTGGGCGCGCTTCGCGATCGCTCCCTGGGTGGAGAGAAGCGCATCAAGTCTTCCGGTGAACAGCGCCAGAAGAATGGCCAGAACGTGCCGACCACCTCCCAAGCCGGCACGGGCCTGTCCAGCTTGGCTGAGCGCATCACCGCTCGCCTCGAAGGCGACAGGTCGGACGGCCCGATCTCCGAGCGCCCGGTCGAGACGGCGTCTGCAGACGCTGAGCCTGCCAGCCGGGCCTCCGTGGGCGCGGCCGCACCGAGCCCCTGATGTGGCGCAGATCCTAATCTGCACCGGCGCCCCGGGCTCAGACCCGTGCGTGCCCCCCGTGACCGCGGCCCTCGAGCGCCGCGGTCACGTCGTTGTGGAGTTCGACACGCGCCGATTTCCGGTCGATGCGCGGATGGCGCTGCCCCATGCTGCCGAGGCGGGCGGCCACCTGCTGCTGCCCACCGGCGCGGTCGACCTCGGCGCGCTCCGGTCGGTCTGGGTGCGTCATGTGTCGGTCGCCGCCGAGCTGGGCGACGCGGTGGCGCCCGACTGGCATCCCATGGTGCAAGCCCAGAGCCGTCGCGCGTTCTGGGACCTCCTCGACGCGCTCCCCTGTCGCATGGTCGACCGACCAGCGGCCCTGGCGGCGGGCACCGACGCGGTGGGTCAGCTCCGCCGGGCCGTGGTCGCGGGCTTGGCGGTCCCCCGCACCCTGGTGACCAACGACCCGGCGGCTGCCCGTCGCTTCCTCGATCTGGTGGAGGGCCCGGTGGTGCGCAAGCTCATCAACAGCTCCGCCGAGCCGCTCCCGGGGCACGATGACCGGTACCCGCAGGCGCGCCGGCTGTCGGCCGCCGACCAGGCCAGCCTCGATCGGCTGGCCCTGTGTCCCATGGTGCTCCAAGAGGAGGTCCCCCGGGCGCGCGAGCTGCGGGTGACGGTCATCGGCCCCCAGGTCTTCGCGGTGGCATCGCCCGCTCCGGGCCCCGCTGACGCCCTCGACTGGGGCTCCGACCCGTCCCGCATCCAGGCCATGCAGCCGGTGTCGCTCGACCCCGAGGCGCGCGACAGCGTGCTTCGCATGCTCGACCGGCTGGGGCTCCAGTTCGCGACGGTCGATCTGCTCGAGCGGCCCGACGGCGAGCTGGTGTTCCTCGAGTTCAACACCATCTCGTACTTCGGCTTCGTCGAGGAGATCACCGGGCTCCCACTGGCGCAGGCCATGGCCGACCTGCTCGACGGCACGGTGCCCCTGCGCCAGCCCGCCGGGTAGGCTGTCCGAGGCGCCCGCGCGGGGTGCTCCCGCCCGATCCCGGACCGACCGACCGATGCGCGCCCCCGCCCTGCTGGCCACCGCCGCGGCCGCCTCGCTGCTCGGACTCCACATCTGGGAGTGGGGCTTCTACATCAGCGACGACGCGTTCATCTCGATGCGGTACGCCCAGCGTCTGCTCGATGGCCATGGGCTCACCTGGACCGATGGCCCGCCGGTCGAGGGCTACTCCAACCTGCTCTGGGTGCTGGCCACCGCCGCCTTGGGGGCGCTCGGGCTCGACCTGCTGGTCGCGGTCCGGGCGCTGGGGGTGGTGTGCAGCGTGGGCGTGGTGGTCGTGTTGGGGCGCCACTTCGGCCGTCAGCCCGTGGGGGCCTGGGTGGCCGGGGTCAGCGTCGCCTCGAGCGCGTCCATCGCCCTGTGGGCGGTCGGTGGCCTCGAGCAGCCGCTGCTGTGCCTGCTGTGGGCCGTGGCGCTCACGGGCCTCGGCCGCGCGCTCTCCGATCCCGAGGGGGCCAGCCCGCGCGCCATGTGGGCGCCCGCGGGCGCGCTGGCCCTGGCGTGCCTCACCCGCCCCGACACGCCGCTGCTCGTGGCCTGCCTCACCCTGGGCTGGTTCCTGGCGGCCGGCCAGGACCGTCGGGCGGCGCGGTCGGCCGTCACGCTGGCGGCCATCCCGGCTGCGGCCACCCTCGCCCAGGTGGGACTGCGCGTCTTGCTCTATGGCGACGTCGTGCCCAACACCGCTCGCGTGAAGGTGCGGCCGAGCGAGGCCCACACCGACGCCGGCGCCCTGTGGACCGCGCAGGCCCTCGACAACCACCTGCCGCTGCTCGCGCTGGCGGCGGTGGCCTTCCTGGCCTGGCCAGCGGGTGAGCCGGCCCGCGCGCGGGTTCGGCTGGCGCTGCCCGTGCTGGGGGGG
>JBDQIL010000999.1:0-2551 GCA_040264415.1 Myxococcota bacterium | reverse complement strand
GTGTGACACCGAGGGCGCGAATCGGCGGGGGATCAGGGGTCGGGGGTGCCCGGCGGGCCCCGACGGCGGGCGACGACGAGGGCCACGAGCGTGCCGCCCACGCACAGCCAGGGGAACAACCAGCCGCCCCGGACATACAGCGTCTCGACGGCGGGGAGCCGCAGCTCGACCACGTCGGCCACCTCGGTGAACGGCTCGGTCTCGTACAGGATGTCGCCGTTGGGCTGCACCACCCACGACACGCCCGTGTAGGCCAGCCGCAGCAGCGGGCGGCCGAAGTGCATGGCCTGCACGGTGGTGAGCATGGCGTGCTGGTGGGGCGACGCCGTGTCGCCGAACCAGGCGTCGTTGGTGACATTGACGAACAGGTCGACGGGCCCCTGCGCGTCGCTCTCGGGGTCGCGGGCCTCGTACAGGTCCCACATGGC
This sequence comes from Myxococcota bacterium, assembly GCA_040264415.1. Lineage (GTDB taxonomy): Bacteria > Myxococcota_A > UBA796 > UBA796 > UBA2385 > M30B51. Next base: position 2,123 of record JBDQIL010000999.1, on the reverse strand, counting down.
GCGCTCGAGGATGGCCTCGTAGCAGATGGGGATGCTGTAGGTGTAGCGGTGGCCGGCGGCGGTCTCGCCTACGAAGAGCGTGGGCCGGGTGCCCTTTCGGAAGTCGCCGGGCCCCTGGATGATGCCCTTCAAGAACGGGAAGGTGTCGGACAGGGGGACGTACTCACCGAACGGCAGCGGCACCATCTTGTCGTAGCGGTCGTCGAGGCCGCCGTCGTCGGTGAAGGAGTAGACCGAATTGTAGGCCTCGTAGCGGCGGCCATATTCGTCGGGCTCGGCGAGGCGGTTGATGGTGCCGCCGCCGATGATGAAGTCGTAGCCGCCGTCTTTGGCGAGATCGCTGAAGAACTCGAGCGGGCTGCGGTCGCCGAGCAGCTTGGCCTTGCGCTCGCCGTTCGGGTTGAACGACACCGCGCCCTCGGGCCAGATCACGAGGTCGGCCTGCTCATCCTCGATCTCGCGCGTCACCTCGATCCAGGCCTTCAGCCCGTCCACGGCGGACGCGCGCATCCGCTCCTCCATGGTCACGTCGTGCTGGAGGATGGACGCTCGGATGGCCGGCGCCGCTGCGATCTGGTCGGACACCCGGTCGTAGCGCCACGCGCCGAAGGCGAGGTTGAGCGCGAAGGCCGCGGCCACCCCCCCGAGCAGCGGCCACGGAAGCGGGCGTCCCTCGCGCCGCCGGTAGACCACCTCGGCCAGGGCGGTGTTGGTGAGCATGACGAGGTAGCTCACGCCCATCACCGAGAACACCGACGCCAGCTGCCACACCCAGGGCTGCCGGTACTGCGTGACCCCCTGATAATACGGGAAGAGCTGGGGCCCGATCTTCTCGAGGGCGACGTGCAGCGCCGGGATCACGAAGACCCAGGCCAGCCCGAGGCGGTGGCGCAGCCAGTGCACGAGCCCGAAGGTGGCGATGTAGGGCACGGCGAAGGCCGTCGCGTAGAGCACGTGAACCGCGAGCCCCACGCCCCAGGGCAGGCTGGAGAAGCGCACGATGGTCTCGACCAGCCAGAAGTAGAGCAGGAAGGTGGCCAGCCAGCCGCTCGCGTAGCCGAGCGCGGCGTTCTTGCGGCCCTCACCCTGGCGCAGCGCCCAGAAGACCGGCAGCCACATGAACCAGTGTGCCCACGCCAGGTTCACCGGCGGCGACACGAAGGCGAAGAGCACGCCCGAAGAGAGGGCGACGAGCAGCTGGAAGAGGGTGTTCATGCGGGCGCCCGGGCGCGGTCGAGCCTGGACTATCCCGCGACGCTGCGGCAAGCGCCGAGCGCGGCGGTGAGCCAGTGGAGGGCCAGGTCGGCCTGGGCGTCGCCGCCGGCGGGCAGCTCGGAGAGCGGCAGCACGGCGAACAGCCCGTCTTCACCCCGGTCGTCCCAGCGGCCGGCGGGCAGCGCGGGCCGCTCGGCCGCGTCGGGCACGGGCCAGGGCCAAGCGTAGAGGTAGGGCGCGTCGAGGTGGGCGTCGCCCGGCGAGACCCCGAAGCCGACCATGCTGGTGTCGCTGAGCACCTGCGCGCAGCCGGTGTCGAACTGGTGCGGCCACACCCGCGGCTCGCTGACCTGCGGGAGGTCGGCGGTGACGTGGGCCAGCAGCGCGCGGGCGTTCGAGAAGATGCGCGCGAGTTCGGCGAGATCGTCTGCATGCTCGGCGCTCAGGGGCGCCCCGTCGCGGATCGGGCTGTCGGGCAAGCTGTGGGGCAGCAGCTCGAGCGGGAGCGGGCGCACGCCGTGCTCGCTGAGCACGTCGCGCAGCCAGGACAGCCCCGCCGCCACGGGGCGTCCATTCGCCTCTTGGAATGCGTGGATGCCGCCATCGGAGTCGAGCACCATCCACCGCAGACCCGCGATGTCGAGCGCGGCGCGCAGCCCGCTGACCGGGCGCCCCACCAGCACGCCTCCCGCCTCGTCGGACCAGGTGAGGTTGCCGTGCGACCCGAAGGCCTGCAGGGGCAGGTGCGTGGCCCCCAGGGCAGAGACGACCTGCGCGGCGAAGTAGGCGTTCTGGCGGGCGTCGCTCAGGGCGGCGGTGCGGTCGGGGCTCAGGGGCTTCCAGCCTTCGATGCGGGTCATGCGGTCTCCATGGATGCGGCCCTGGTATCGGGCGGGCGCCGTCCGGGC
>JBDQIL010000998.1:0-2551 GCA_040264415.1 Myxococcota bacterium | reverse complement strand
GCTGGGCTCAGGCCTGCGTGGGCTCGGCCATCCGGCTCGCCTTCTCGCGATCGACGGCCCGGTAGACCGTGACCCGGTCTTTGTGGGCCTGCTCGTATCGGGCCACCCGCTCGAGCGACACGAGGTCGAGGCCTTCGACGGCGCGGGAGATCTGCTTGACGTTTAGGTCGTCGTAGCCGTCGATGGGCGGGCGGGTGATGGTCTCGAGCTGCTCGCCGACCGCGCGACCCAGCCGGCCCGTGACGGGCGACAGGGCGTCGGGTGCCTGGTTGAGGGCGTCGTGTGCCTTCTCGAGGGCGTCGGTGGAGAGGCTCCACAGGCGGACGCGGCTGGTCTGTCGCCGGTTGTGGAGATCATGCCGGACCGCGTGCGCGCGGCGCTGTGCGTCGTCGAGGACGCGCGCCGGGACGTTGCGGAGCTGGTTGGGGTCGAGCTTGCCGAAGCGGGAGCCGAAATCGAGGCGCATGGTTCCTCCGAAAGGGGGTTGAGCGGAGCGGGCGCGCTGCGAATGCGCAGGTCGGGCGCCGATCTCCACCCGTAGGGATCGATAGGCACTTCTCCTGCGCTGGCAAGGGGCGCCGGCCTCGACCGGCAGTCTTCGCCTGTTTGTCACGTCAAGGGCGTTACCGATGGGGCCCGTCGCGAGGGCTCCGATGCGCTTTCACGAGACCGTCCACGGCGTCTGGTTCGACGACCTCGACGCCTTCCAGATCCTGCACAATGTTCGGTACTTGCTGATCTTGGAGCGCACCATCGGGTCGTTCTGGCAGCACATGGGCTGGGGCTCGCCGCTCGACGCCATCCTCGATCCCGCGGCCAACCCCGACCAGTACCATCTGGTGCGTGCCAACCACATCGAGTATCACCGGCCCGTCCGCGGCGTGGGCAAGGTGCGGTGCCGCATTCAGGTCGAACGGATGGGCCGAACCAGCCTCACCATCGGCTTCTCCGTGCTCCCGATGGACGAAGACGTGCCCTATGCGTCGGGCACGCGCGTCCTGGTGCGGGTGGCCCCAGACGGCAGCGGCCCGGTGCCCTGGTCGGAGGCCTTCCGCGCGGCGCTGAGCCCCTACTGGACGCCGGCTACCAGCTGATCCCCTCGGGGGCGCGCAGCGGCGCCAGCCGGCGCTCGTTTCCGGAAGGGTCGGTGACCCGCACCGTCAGCAGGCGGGCGTGGGTCTCCATCAGCACCTGGTGGCTCGCTCCGAGCTCGGTGGACGCGCAAATTCGGCGCTGCATGTCGCAGATCTCGGCGGTGGCGAGCTCGCTCGTGCGGAAGGCGACGGCCACCCGCGCCCCGCGCCGGCGGGTGCGCAGGTTCGAGACCTCCGGGGCGTCGAGGTCGGCCTCCTCCCAGTCTCCGGGGTCGCCGGAGTCGCCCGGGTCGGGGTCGTCGCCCGGATCGGGCTCGGTGCCCAGGTAGCCGGCCACCGCCGCGTCGGCGTCGAGCAGGCCGTGTCCCGACGTGCTGTCCCAGCCCGGGGTGCCCAGATCGTCGGCGTGGGCCATCAGCGCGGCCCCCGCCTCGAGCGGGGTGGCCCCGGCGCTCACCAGCAGCGCCGCGGCGCCGGCCACGTGGGGCGCGGCCATGCTGGTCCCCTGGAAGAAGTACCAGCCCCACCCGTCGGCGCCGAAGGTCTCCTGCAGGACGCCATCGTTGTAGCCGTCTCCGTCGAGGTCGGCGCGCATGTTGCCGCCGGGCGCGACCAGGTCGAGGGCCGCGCCGGTGTTGGAGTAGCGGGTGACCCGGTGGGCCTGATCGGTGGCGCCCACCGCCAGGGCGACGTCGTAGGCGGCGGGGTACGAGACCGCGGCGACGCCGTCGTTGCCCGACGCGGCCACCACCAGCGCGCCTTGCTCCACGGCCCACTCGACCGCTAGCAGCTCGGCCGCCGAGGGGCTGGTCGAGCCCAGCGACAGGTTGAGGATGTCGGCGCCGTTCTGCACCGCCCAGACGATGCCCGAGATGACGTCGGAGGTCGAGCCGGACCCGTCGGCGCCGAGCACGCGCACCGGCATCACCTGGGCGCCGGGCGCGACCCCGGCCACGCCCACGCCGTCGTTGGTGCGCTGGGCGATGGTGCCGGCGACGTGCGTGCCGTGGCCGTGGAGGTCGGTGGGGTCATCGTCGCCGTCTACGAAGTCGCGCCCGGCGACCATCGCGGGCGTCTCGCTGCCGCCGGTGGCCACGCCGGTGTCGAGCACGGCTACGATCACGCCGTTGCCCAGGGCCCCCTGGTGCCAGGCGCCCGAGACTGAGGCGGCGTCGAGGTGCCACTGGAAGTGCCGGTAGGGGTCGCCCGTGCTGGTCACCGACCGCGTCAGGTCGGGCTCGGCGAAGGCGATGTCGGGATCGTCGAGCAGGCCGTCCACCGCGTCGGCGAGCGACAGGCCCTCGGGCACGGTGAAGCGGGCGAGGGGCAGCGGTCCGGCGGGCCCCACCGCCTTGAGGCGGCTGCCTGCGAGGTCGATGCCGTCGGGGACATCCCCCCGAAAGCCCACCAGCAGCGAGCCGGGGCGCATGGCCTCGGCGGGCAGCTCGTCGGGGTGC
>JBDQIL010000997.1:0-2553 GCA_040264415.1 Myxococcota bacterium | reverse complement strand
GCTGGCGGCGGCCTGCCCCCCCTGGGGCGAGCTCAGCCTGCACCGGCCGACCGACCTCGACGACATCGGGCTGATCGGCGGGTCGGTGCGCCTCGCGGCGGTGCGGGGGGCCCTGGTCAGCCGGGTCGTGTTCTTGAGCCCGCGGGAGCTGGCGCCGGCCGAGCTCACGCGGCTCTTGACCTTCGTGTCCGACCAGCTCGTCGACGGCATCGGAGAAGACGGGATCGAGGTCGACGGCGTGCACGTGGACCTGGCCTCGTGGGCGCCCGCCCGGGCCGCGCGTGCCAGAAGGCCGTGCGCCGACCCGCCAAGCCGCGGCCGGCGCTGGCCAAGGCCGCTGGCAAGGGCGACCTGCCGGCCGTCCAGCGGGCGCTGGTGCTGGGAGAGCCGGTCGACAGCCGCGACAAGTGGGGGCAGACCGCGCTGTCGGCGGCGGCGAGCGGCGGCCACGAGTCGGTGGTCGAGGCGCTGCTGCAGGCGGGCGCCGACCCCGACGGGCTGTGGCAGACCGCGCCGCACACGCCGTTGAACCAGGCCGCCAGCGCCGGGAGCCTGCCCATCGTCGAGCGCTTGCTCGCGGCCGGCGCTGGGGTCGACCTCCGGCCCGCCGAGCGGGACGCCTTGATCCCAGACCGCACGGCCCTCGGCTGGGCCTGCAGCTACGGACACCACGACGTGGTCTCCGCGCTCCTGCAGGCCGGCGCCGACGCCAACCTGCCCGATCGACAGGGCCGCACCCCCCTGCATGCCGCGCGCCCGGCGGATCTGTCGCTGCTCGACCGCCTCATCGAGGCGGGCGCCGACCCCGGGCGCACCAACGCCGCCGGCCGCACCCCGTTGGAGGAGGCCCTCCACCAGGCCCGCTCCTTCGAGGACCCGCAGTGGGCCGACCCGGAGGCTGCGAGCGCGAACCGCGCCAAAGCCGACCGGCTGCGCGCCTTGGCCGGCCCCAGCTAGGGCGCGCCGCCCGCGCGGTATCCTGCGTGCCCGACCCGGAGCCCCCATGACCCGCGCCCTGCTGCTAGCCCTGCTCGTGCCGACGATGGCCTGCTCCCAAGAGCCCGCGGCCAAGGCCCAAGACGGCCCCACCGGCGCCGGCGACTCGGCCACCACCGCCCCGGCCGATGGCGAAGACGGGGCCGATGGAGTCGAAGACGGGGCCGACGGGGGCGGCGAAGACTCCGCGGTCGAGCCGTGGTCCCCCGACGACGACTCCGACGGCGACGGCATCACCGACGGCGAAGAGGGCCGCAGCGACGGCGAGTCCCGCGACACCGACCACGACGAGATCCCCGACTACCTCGACGACGACAGTGACAACGACGGGATCCCCGACGCGGTCGAGGCCCTGCCCCGCGACGGCGACGGCGCCCCCGCCGACACCGACGGCGACGGCGCCCCCGACTACCTCGACCCCGACAGCGACGACGACGGGCTCACCGACCGCTACGAGGCCCCCGACGCCCCCGGCGTCATCGCCGACACCGACGGCGACGGCACCCCCGACTTCCGCGACCTCGACGCCGACGGCGACAGCCTGCTCGACGCCGACGAGGGCATCGAAGACTGGGACGGCGACGGGATCCCCAACGTCACCGACCCCCGCAACGACGGCGCGGCCCCCGCCTTGCCCTTCACCGCGCTGTCCACCACCTTCAACGCCCCCATCGGCATCGACTTCCACGAGCCGAGCAGCAGCGTGGTGCTGTCGGTGAACTACCCGTCGGGCAGCCCCTACGCCTTCGAACGGGTGCTCGCCGACGGCACCCATGTGCCCTTCTCGGGCGTGTCGGGCCTCACCAACGAGGTCAAGATCGCCACCGCGCGCTCGGGGGGCGTGGGGGGCTTCACCACCGGCCAGCTCTTCGTGGGCAACGGCAACGACGGCGAGCTGGTGCGAATCTCCCCAGACGGCACCGTGGTGGACAACCCCTGGGTCTCGCTCGCGGGCATCGGCAACGGCCTCTTTCGCGGCTCGCTGTATGTAGACCGCACGGGCGTCTGGGGCGGAGACCTGCTGGCGGCGACCACCGCGGGCGAGCTGTGGCGCATCGACAGCGCAGGCACCGCCACCCTGATCGTCGATGTCGACGACCACCTCGAGGGGCTGGTCTCGGTCCCCGACGCGCCGGCCCGCTACGGCCCCCTGGCCGGCCGCGCCATCGCCGGCGCAGAGAACACCGGCCTGCTCTACGCCATCGCCCCCGACGGCACCTACGAGACCCACGACCTCGGGGTGGCCATCGAAGACATCGACGTCCTGGTGCCCGGCGAGAACTTCTTCGGCGTGAACTACGGCACCTCCAAGCTCATCGGCGTGCCGGCCCTCGACCTGCGGCCCCTGGCCGGAGACCTGCTGCTCACGCAGGAGACGGTCACCCGCGTGGGTCTCTTTCGCCTGAACTACGACGGCTCCGCGCTGCAGGTGGAGGAGCTGCAGGCCGCGAGCGGCAGCGCCACGCTGGGCCAATGGGAGCACGTCACCACTGCAGACGCCGGGATCGTCGAGGTCCCGAAGGACTGATGCCTTGACCCAGCCCCCCAGCCCGAGGG
>JBDQIL010000996.1:0-2553 GCA_040264415.1 Myxococcota bacterium | reverse complement strand
GCGCCGTCGCGCAGGCCGCATCGGCGCGCCTGAAGGCGACCCAGGCGTCCGCTCCCGCCCCGGCGACGCTGCCGTCCGCGGCGGCTCCACCGGCCCCAGCCGGGTCTGCGTCCGCGCCGTCGCTCGCGCCCAAGCCCGTGGCGCGGCCCAAGAGCCGCCTCGATCGACTGGCCCGACGTGCCGTGCGTCCGCAGAGCGCCCTCGACGCTGCCCGCGCTGCCGCCCACGCCGAGGACTCCCTGCGCAAAGAGGCGGCCGAGGCCCAGGCGTCCGCCCAGAAGCTCCGCCTGAGTGAGCGCGTGCAGGACATGGTGACCGAGCGCCTGCCGGGCTTGGGTCGCTTTCAGGTCGAGCGGTCGCTCTTCGCCGACCAGCGACCCGTGCTCTCTGCCTTGTGGAAGGGCCACCGCGCGAAGTTTCTGGCGGAGGGCTCCCTCGAGCGTGCCGTGAGCGCAGCGGCGGTGTTGCACGCGCTCGACTCGGTGCCGCTGGGCCGCCTGGTGGTGGCCCATGTGGTGACCGCTGCCAGCGACTACCTGGTCTGGATCGATCTCGACGTGTCGACCGGCCAAGGGTCGTTGCTGGCGGCCTTCAGCGACGCCCGCGCCTACTTCGCGGCTGGCTGAGGCGGCGCGCCGCTGCCCGGCGTCGGGGCGGCGCCGGCGGCCCGTTGGCGCGGCACCCAGCCGACGCGCACGAAGGCGGCGCCCGTCGAGGGCTCGGTGAGATGCGCGACCAGCGCCGCGGCGCCGGCAGGCGACCGTGCGTGCGCCGTGGTCGCTGCCTCGTAGACGATCGCAGCGGCGCCTGCGCCCTCGGTCAGCACCAGGACGGTCTGCAGGTCTGGATCGGTGGCGGCCCGTGACCCCTCGAGCACGCCCCAGGTGGCGGCGCGGTCGTGCAGAGCGCGTGCGACCCGGGCGCCGTCGGGCCGCTCGAGCCGCGTGGGGGCCGGGTCTGCCCACGCCCCAGAGAGCCGGAGCCGGCGCACGGTGGCCGCGCCAAGGGGCGCGTCGGCGGCGGCCACGACGAGGGCCCCGGCGCCGGGCGCGACCAGGTCGCTCGGGCGAGAGAGCGGCGGGGCGTCTCGTGCCGCGAGGCGGGCGACCAGCTGGTGGTCGCCGGAGACGACGCGCCGACTGTCTTCGGCGAGGTGCCGGCGCGATTCGAGCACCTCGAGCACGGGGGTCGGAGCCAGCACGACGTCGGCCGCGGCGCCCGTGTCCACCAGGCGTTCGATCTCTGCGGAGGAGGCGTAGACCACCTGGACCGGCACCTGGGTGCGCTCACCCCACTCCCAGGCGACGCGCTGCAGGGCCGACCGGCTGTGGTCGGGCGCCAGCACCACCAGGGGCTCGGGGCCGGGGGCCACACAGCTCGCCAGCACGAGCAGCGCCGCGGTCATGTGTGATGCCGCCGCCATCGGGCGAGCACGAGGGCAGACCAGATCCGGCGGCGGTGATCGGCGGACCCGGCGGCGTGCTCGTCGAGCACGCGCCGCATCTGAGCGGGGTCGATGAGGTCGTCGAGGAGCGCGGGGAGGTCGTCGAGCAGGTGCGCGCAGGGGCCCCGGAGCCAGGGCCCGACCGGCGCGCCGAAGCCCTGCTTCTTCCGGGCCCGGATGGCGGCCGGCACCACGTCGGCGACGGCCTCCTTCAAGATGCGCTTGCCCTCGGATCCCTGGACCTTCATCGCGATGGGGATCTGCGCGGCGAGCTCCACCAGCAAGTGGTCGAGGAAGGGCGACCGCACCTCGACCCCGTGGGCCATGCTCGCCCGGTCGACCTTCACCAGCACGCCATCGGAGAGGTAGAGGCGCTGGTCGAGGTAGAGGGCCCGCGAGGCGGGGTCGGTGTGGGCGCAGGCGGCGGCGTGGGCGTCGACCACCGCCCAGATGTCGTCGCTGCTCCTGGCGCTCAGCCCGACCTCGTGCGGGAGCCAGGCGCCCATCCAGACCTGGTGCCGGCGGGCCCACGGCAGCCCCAGGCCGTCGACGAAGCGCCGCGCCATGTAGTCGCGGGTGACCCCGTCGTGGCGGGTGGGGAGCCGCGCCACGAGGCGGCGCAGGCCGCGCCGGAGCGGCTCGGCGATGGGGACGAGGCGGTGGGCCTGCAGCGTGGGATAGCCGCCGAAGCTCTCGTCGGCGCCGTCGCCCGACAGCACGCACTTGAGGCCGGCCTGCTGCACGGCCTCCATGAGGCGCCAGGTGGGGACCAGGGAGCTGTCGGCGAGGGGCTCGTCCACATGCAGGGCGATCCGATCGAGGATCCTCGGCAGATCGCCGCTCTCGAGGGTCACCTCGCGGTGCTCGGTGCCGATGGCGGCGGCGGCCTGGCGGGCCCACGCGCCCTCGTCGAAGCCCGCGGCCCGCACCGAGACCGAGAAGCTTCGCAGCGGGCGGCTTCGGCGGGCCTGCGCCAGCGCCGTGACGGCGGTGGAGTCGAGCCCGCCGCTCAGCAGGACGCCGACCTCGACGTCGGCCTCTTCGAGGCGCTGGGCGACCGCCACCTCGAGGGCGCCCCGGAGCGAGCGCGCCCAGCGCCTCGAAGAGGC
>JBDQIL010000995.1:0-2557 GCA_040264415.1 Myxococcota bacterium | reverse complement strand
GGTCCGAGCAACGCGGTGGGCACCCGCGCGCCGTCTGGGCCCAGCAGCACCAGGTCGCTGGCGTCGACGGGCTCGCCGGCCTGCCGCATGCTGGGGGGGATGACCACGCGCACGGCGCCGTCGGTGGCGGGGATCTCGACCGTGGCCTGCCAGGGGTAGCGGGTGGGGTCGATGGCGTCGTCGGCCCAGGCGGGCAGGGCGGCGGTCGCCCACATCAGCAGGGGGATCATGGATCCTCCGGGTCGGGGTCGGGGTCGCGCAGGGCGTCGGCGTCGCGGTCTTGGCGCAGCACGAGGCGTTCGAAGAGGAAGGCGGCCAACAGCAGGCAGAGGCCCAGGCCGAGCACCGAGCCCACGCGCACGAACCCGGACAGCGCCCAGAGATCGACCACGAAGACCTTGCCGGTGGCCAGCAGCACCACCACGAAGCCCACGAGGCGCACGAGTCGGCTGTCGCGGCCCAGCCCGATGCCCAACAGCGCCACGCCGTAGGCGGCCCACGACAGCGACCGCACCATGCCTTGCCACAGGCCCCTGCCGCCGAGCTCGACCGGGCCTTGGTCTTGGAAGAGGTGGCTGACCTCGACGTTGATGAGCGCGAAGCCCACGGCGATGGCGCCCAGCAGCAGCAGGGCGGGCAGGTCGCGCTCCCAGGTGCGGCCGGCGGGCGCCGAGCTGCCGGTGCTCGGGCGGATCCAGTGCGCCGTGGCGAGCAGGGCCAGCGCGGGCACGCCCCAGGTGTACAGGGTCCAGTTCAGGATGGGCAGCCCGGCGGTGTCGCCGTACTCGAGGGCCCAGGGGTTGAGCAGCAGGCGGGTGGCCACCACGCCCGCCAGCAACACGGCCGCGCCGCGCACGAAGGGGTGGCGCAGGCGGTGGCTCAGGCGGGCCAGGGCGGCGCCCTCGAGCGCCCACGCCAGGGTGAGCCAGGCGTTGTCGAGCTGCAGCGGGATGGCGGCGTTGACGCCCAAGAGCGCGACGGCCACGAAGAGCGCGAGCAGACCGCTGTCGGCGCCGGCCTTGAGGTTTCGGGTGACCACCAGGGCGCCCAGCAGGGCGGCGGCGCCCTCGATGATGGGCAGGGCCCCCACCAGCGGGTCGCCGAGCGAGGCCTGCCAGCACTGGTACAGCGGCCAGAAGAAGGCGGGGCCGGCCAGGGCGGCTGTGACGGCCGGGTGGCGGGCGCCCCGCAGCACCCTCTGGTGGAGGGGGAGGGTGGCCAGCAGGCCGTACGACAGCACCGCGCCTGCCGCGACCCAGCTCACGAGGTCGGGGCGGCCCGCCAGGCCTTCGGCGACGGTGAGGCTGGTGAGGGCGGCCCCCACCAGCAGGGGGAGCAGCATCCAGGGGTCGCGTCCGCGCAGGGCGGCGGCGGCGCCCAGCACCGTGAGGCCGCCGGTGAGCGAGAGCACCACGGGGCCGCCGGGGCGGGCCTGCTCGAGCACCAGGGCGGCGAGCAGGCCGGCGGCCAGGGGCAGGCCCAGGCGCAGCAGGCGCTGGTCGGGGCGGCGGTCGGTCCAGATCAGCGGCAGGGCCGTAGCGGCGAGGAGCCCGGCGGCCACCAGGCCCATGGGGCCGTCGGGGTGGTCGGCCCAGCCCACCACGAAGGCGAGCGACAGCAGGGCGGCCGGGGCCAGGGCGGCGGCGCCGGAGACCAGCCCCCCGTCGCGCCGGGCCAGCGCCGCGGCGCCCAGGGGCAACAGCAGGGCGGCGGCCAGGGCCCACTGCGGGGCGTTCCCGAGGGGGCGGACCACCTCCATGCCGCTGCGGGGGTCCCAGAAGATGGGGTCGAGGGGGATCACCCACGGGGTGGCGACCAGCGGGAGCGCGGCGGCCATCAGCAGGGCGGCGCGGCCCACCCACACCGGCGTCTCGCGGCGCGCGGCCACCGCCACGAAGGGCACCAGCAGCGCGGCTGCGGCCAACAGGGCGGCGGGCACCTGGTCGGGGGCGTGGAACTTGACGGTCCATCCGAGGTGGAGCGCGGCGGCGCCCACGCCCGCGCCCAGCACGAGGTCGGGCCAGCCCCGGCGTCCGGCGGCCACGAGCGCCCCGCCCGACAGCACCACGACATAGGAGAACAGCGCCAGCGGACGGTTCTCGCCGGTGCTCACCAGCACGGGCACCAGCAGCCCGCCCACCAGGCCCAGCCAGGCCATGAAGCGGTCGCGGTGCCGCACGGCGGTGGCCAGGGCCACGGCGGCGACCGCGGCCATCAGCCCGAAGGCGGCCGCCGGCGGGATGAGGTGGTACAGCCCAGAGGCGGCGTACAACGTGCCGAAGAGCACGCCCATGGCGGCGCCTGAGGTGGCCGATGGCAGCCACGTGTAGGCGTGGGTGCGCAGGCGGGCGCCGCCCAGCCAGAGCGCGGTGCCGGCGACCAGCCCCAACAGCACCCGGACGGACGGGCCCATCCACCCACGCTCGATGGCCACCGACAGCGCGAAGAGGCTGGCCAAGAGCACCAGGAAGCCGCCCAAGGCCGAGCCCACCCAGACGGCGAGGCGCTCGGGGGTGATGGGGCGCCGCGGGGGCGCCGCGCGGCGCCCCATCACCCC
>JBDQIL010000994.1:0-2558 GCA_040264415.1 Myxococcota bacterium | reverse complement strand
TCAGCCTCGGGCGTCCCACTGACAGTCGCTCCCCCCGCATGCGCCGTGCTCGCCGCCGCCGACGGTGACACGGTCGATGGCGGCGCCGCGGTCCGCTTCGCAGGCACCGTGTCCGACCCGGCGGCCCCGCTCGACTCGCTCACGTTCTCCTGGGCGGTCGAGGGGGGGGCCACCTTTCTGAGCGGCAGCCCCGAGCCCGACGGGTCGATCGAGGCCACCGTGAGCCTGCTCCCGGTGGGCGACCTCGCGCTGGTCCTGACCGCCGCCCACCCCGACGGCCGGTCGGCCTCGTGCGTCCACACGCTCACCGTGCGCGACTGCGCCGACCGCGACCGCGACGGGCACGGGCCCTGCGCGGGAGACTGCGACGACGCCGACCCCGACACCCACCCGGGCGCCCCAGAGGCCCCCGACGGCCGCGACAACGACTGCGACGGGGACACCGACGAAGACACCGTGGCCTCCGACGATGACGGCGACGGGTGGTCCGAAGACGACGGCGACTGCGACGACGCCGACCCGTCGGTGCACCCCGACGCGGTCGATGCGCCCTACGACGGCGTGGACGCCGACTGCGACGGCGAGAGCGACTTCGACGCCGACGGCGACGGGGCCGACAGCGACGCCTTCGGGGGAGCCGACTGCGACGACGCCGACCCCGCCGTGAGCCCGCTGCTCACCGAGGCCCGAGATGGCCGGGACACCGACTGCGACGGCTTCTGCGACGAGGGCCATCTGCAGCCGGGCGATCTGGTGATCACCGAGATCCACAAGCAGCCGGTGGCAGCCTCCGAGAGCTTCGGCGAGTGGTTCGAGGTGGCCAACATCACGGCGGCAGACATCACCCTGTGCGACGGATGGAGCGGCCGCGACGACACCTTCGACCAGTTCACGGTGGCCGGCCCCGTGGTGGTGCCGGCGGGCGGCGTGGTGGTCTTCGTGCGCGACGGCGACCCCGCGCGCAACGGCGGCGTGGTGGGTGAGGCCTTCGGCCGGTCGATGCAGCTCGGAAACGCCGCCGATCAGGTGGTCCTGGTCTTCGATGACCCTGACCAAGGCGCCCTCGAGATGGACCGGGTGGACTACGAGGACGGCCCGCTGTGGCCCGACACGGCCGGCGCGTCGATCAGCCTCGACCCGGCCGCCTGGACCGCCTCCGACAACGATCACCCCGACCGCTGGTGTGTGGGCGTGGGCGCCTTCGGCAGCGGCGACGCGGGCACGCCTGGCGCCGTGAACGACCCGTGTGAGTCAAGGTAGAACCTTCGCTCACGCGCTCACGCGCTCACGCGCTCACGCGCTCAGGGCTCGACGCCGAAGACCGCCGCGAAGTTGTCTTCGAGGCGTCGCTGCGCGGCCCTGGTGGGCTCGCCCCAGCTGGCGGCGATCCAGTCGCGGGTGCCGCTCACGTTCGCAGGCTCGTTGCGGTCGCCCCGGGTGGGGCCCAGGTAGGGGCAGTCGGTCTCGAGCAGCACCTTGTCGCGGGGGAGGGTCTCGACGAGGCGCTGGAAGTTCTCGGCCTTGACCACGTTGGCGGGGATGCTGAGCCAGTGCCCGTGCGCGGCGATCTGGCGGCCCAGCTTGACCTTGGAGGAGTAGCAGTGCCAGACGACGCGGGTGGCGCCCTCCTCCACCAGCACCTCGAAGGCGCGCCGCTCGGCCTTGCGGGTGTGGATGATGAGGGGCTTGTCGGCGGCCATGGCCAGGCGCACCAGGCGGCGAAAGCGCTCCTCTTGCGCCGCCCAGAGGGGCTCGGGCACCCAGTAGTGGTCGAGGCCCACCTCGCCGACGGCGAAGGCTTGCTCGACGTGGTCGGCCAGCCAGTCGATGGCCGCGTCGCCCGAGGGCGGCTCGGCGAGGTCGTCGCGGGGGTAGTCGACGCCCGCTGCGATCATCTCGGGGAGCACGGCGTCGACGGGGTACAGGCCGAGCGCGGGCCGCACCAGGTCGGGGTGTCGGGCTGCGAGGTCGAGCGTGGCCTGGTTGTCGGTCGGGTTGAGCCCGTTGGTGATGATGGTGGTCACGCCGGCCGCGCGGGCGCGCTCGATCACGGCGTCGGCGTCGGCCGTGAACCGGGGGTGCGTGAGGTGGGCGTGGACGTCGAAGAGACCCATGGGGCAGCCCTAATCGGCCGCGGGCCGCTGCGTCTCGAGGGCGGCGCGCAGCGGGTCGGGCACCGGCACGGGCGCCCGGGTCTGCACGTCGAGGCAGACGCTGGTGAGCGCGCCTTCGGCGGCCAGGGTGCCGTCGGGCCGTCGGATCTCATAGGCGGTCGAGAAGCTGGTGCGGCCGATGCGGGAGACCGTGACCTGCACGGCGAGCGTGTCGCCGAAGAAGGTGCGCGCCTTGAACCGGCTCTCGGTGGCCGCATACACGCACATCACGCCCAGGTCGGCCTCGATGGCGGCGTAGGGCAGGCCGATGTGGGCGAGCAGGTAGGTCAGGCCCTCGTCCATGAAGGTGGCGTAGTTGGCGAAGAAGACGTGGCCTTGGGCGTCGGTGTCGGCGTAGCGGACCGGCAGGTGGTGTACGAAGGGGCGGTCGGGGGTCATCGGGGG
>JBDQIL010000993.1:0-2558 GCA_040264415.1 Myxococcota bacterium | reverse complement strand
GGTTCAGTGGACGGCTGTCTCGCGGAGAGCGACGTCCGTGCACTGGCGGCACAGGCGCTCGACGGCATGGCGCTGGATGGGAAACGCGTCCTCATCCTCATCCCCGACAGCACGCGCACCGCGCCCATCCCCAAGCCCGAGCAGGGGCGCGGTGAGCACGCCCAGCAGCGCGGCGCCGGCGCCCACCACCACGAGAAACAGGACTTGGAGGCGGGTCATGGGGTCACCCGTGCCGGCGTTCGAAGTCACCCATGAAGTCCACGAGCGCTGCCACCGCGGCCTCGGGCAGGGCGTTGTACAGGCTGGCCCGCAGGCCGCCGGCCGAGCGGTGCCCCTTGAGGGCGAGCAGGCCGGCGGCGTCGGCCTCTCTGACGAAGACCGGCTCGAGATCGGGGTCGTGGATGCGCCAGACCACGTTCATGCGCGACCGGCTGTCGGGCCGGATGGGAGACCGGTAGAAGCCGGTGCGCTCGATGGCGGCGTACAGCGCGTCGGACATGCGGGCCGACTTCGCGGCGAAGTGGGTCACCCCGCCTTGCTCCTCGACCCAGGCGAGCATGCGGTCGAGGGCGAAGATGCCGAAGGTGTTGGGCGTGTTGTAGGCGCTGTCCTTCTTGGCGTGGGCGGTGTAGTCGAGCATGACGGGCAGGCCACCCGGGCGGCGCTTGGCCACGGTCGCGGCGCGCTCGAGCGCCCAGGGCGACAGGATCACCGCGGTCACGCCGCTCGGGCCGAGGTTCTTCTGGGCGCCGGCGTAGATCACCGCGTGGCGGGCCACGTCGATGGGCCGGCTGCAGATGTCGCTCGACAGATCGCCCACCAGCGGGACGTCAGAGGCGGGCTCGGTGGCCCACTGGGTGCCCCGAACCGTGTTGTTGGAGGTGTAGTGCAGGTACACCGCGTGCTCGGGGATCGCGGGGGCCTCGCCCGCGCCCACCGGCAGCCACTGGTACTGGTCGGCGGCGCCCGAGAAGGGGACCGCCACCTCGCACACGCGGCGCGCCTCGGTGACGGCCTTCGCCGACCAGGTGCCGGTGTCGAGGATGGCCACCGTGTCGTCGGGGCCAGCCAGGTTGAGCGCGCTCATGTGGAACTGCAGGCTGGCGCCGCCCTGCAGGTAGAGGACCGTGTGGTCGTCGGGGGCGCTCAGGGTGCGCTTCAGGCGCTCCCGGGCCGACTCGAGGACGGCCACGAAGACCTTGGACCGGTGCGAGATCTCCATGAGGCCCGCGCGCGTGTCGCCGAACTCGAGCAGCACCTCGCGCAGCTCTCGCAGCACGGTCTCGGGGAGCACGGCGGGGCCGGCAGAGAAGTTCCAGGCGCGGGACATTCAGGCCTCCAGGGCCACGAGGGAGAGAGCGAAGATGGAGTCGGACGCTTCGAGCTCGGTCACCGTGCCGGCCGACGGTGCGCGGTCGATGTGCAGGCGGGCGCAGGCGGCGCGGGCGCCGCGGAAGATGATGTTCTCCATCTCTTGGACGTTCACCCCGTCGCGCCGCAGGCCGTCGAGCACGCTGGCGAGCACACCCACCCGGTCGGCATGTCGCACCACCAGCAGGTGGGTGGCGACGGTCTCGGTGGCGAGGTTCACGCAGTTCATCACGGTGCCCTTGAGCAGGTACCGCGACACGATGTCGATGACCGCCTGCCCCACTTGCTCGACCGCCTGCTGGGTGGACGCGCCGATGTGGTGGGTGCCGTAGACCGAGGGGTGGGCGCCGATGGGGTCGGCGAAGTGGTCGTCGCCTGCGCCCGGCTCGTCGGCGAAGACGTCGAGCCCTGCGCGCAGGCCCCGCGTGTCGATGGCCTCGAGGAGCGCCGGCTGGTCGAGCACCTCGCCCCGGGAGGTGTTGACGACATAGGCGCCGCGGTTGAGCGCCTCGAGCAGCTCGCGGCCCACGAGGCCCCGGGTCTCGGGGCTCAAGGCGAGGTGGACGCTCAGCGCGTCGGCGCCCCGGCAGGCCGCCAGGGGAGACGCGGCGTACTCGATCCCGAGGTCGGCGGCGGCCGCCGGCGTGAGCGAGCGGCTCCAGGCCCGCACCGTCATGCCGAAGGCCTGCGCGCGTCGGATGACCTCGACGCCGATGCTGCCACACCCGAGCACCGCCAGGGTCTTGCCGTAGAGGCCGTCGGCCTTGCTGTAGGCGCGCTTGTCCCAGCGCCCGGCCCGCAGGTCGGCGACGTTGTCTGCGATGCGGCGGTCGAGGTTGATGAGGTGCCCGAGGGTCAGCTCGGCCACGGCGATGGCGTTCTTGCCGGGGCAGTTGGCCACGTAGACGCCGCGGCCCGAGGCCCCCTCGACGTCGATGGTGTTCACGCCTGCGCCCGCCCGGATCACCAGAGACAGCGACGCCGACGCCTCGAGGTGGGCGTCGGTGACCCGCGTCGATCGCACCACGAGCACCTCGGGCTGGACCGCGCTGAGCGCCTCACAGAGGGCCTCGCCGCTGAGGCTGGGGTCGGAGGTGACGGCGCACCCGGCGGCCTCGAGCTCCGTCGCGACGAGGGGGGACAGCTTGTCGGCGAGCAAGACGCGCATGGGGGCCTCAGAGCGGGGG
>JBDQIL010000992.1:0-2559 GCA_040264415.1 Myxococcota bacterium | reverse complement strand
GTTCCAGACGATGGGCCGCCGCGGAGTTCCCTCCCGGGCCCCCGGCCGACCTGGTGCGGCGCCCCATCGTCTGGAACGCGGAGCGCGAAGCCCTCACGCAGGCCTACCTCGAACACCACACCTCGCTCGAGCTCACGGGCGACCCCCACCAGGACAGCCACATGACCCCCCGGGTCATCGTGGTTCACTGGACCGCGGGCCCCACCGCGCGCAGCGCCCGCGCCACCTTCCTGGCCCCCCGGCAGGCCCGCTCGAAGCGCCGCGCCCGCTGGAACCTGCTCAACCTGTCGAGCCACTTCGTGGTCGACCGCGACGGCACCCCGATCCAGCTGATGGAGACCGACCGGGTGGGGCGCCACACCATCGGCCTGAACCACGTGGCGGTCGGCATCGAGAACGTGGGCGACCGACGCACCTGGCCGCTCACGCGCTCGCAGGTCGAGGCCAACGCGGCCCTGGTGCGCTGGCTGGTGGCCACCCACCCCACCATCACCCACCTCATCGGCCACTACGAGTACCGCGCCTTCGAAGGGCACCCCTACTTCGACGACCGCACCCGCTTTCGCACGGGGCGCGCCGACCCGGGCCGCCCGTTCATGCAGGCCCTGCGCCACGAGGTGGCCGAGCTGGGCCTGGTGGGCGCGCCCGACTAGCCGCGGCCCGGGCTCAGGCCCAGCCGGGGATGCGCAGCGACACGCGCACGCGGTCTTGCAGCTGGATGGACCCCATCAGCGCCTTGTAGGGCGGGATGCCCCACCGGCTGGGCGTGAGCCAAGCGTCGGCCACCAGGGCGCCGGCCTCGAGCCGCCCGGCGAAGGCGGCGGGGTGGGTCTGGCCGTGCAAGGTGAGCGCGCCCTCGAAGCGGAGGGTGTCGCCATCGAGGGTGGGGGTGCCCGCCCAGGTCACGACGGGAAACCGTCCCGCGTGCAGGATCTCGTCGCGCATCGTGCGCTCGATCTTCGCCCGGTCGCTGGCCGAGAGCGAGCCGCCCGACACGGCCTGCTCCACCCGGATGCCATCGACCGGGAACTGGCCGGTCACCCCGTCGCCGTCGCGGGTGATCGTGGCGCCCTCCACCCGCAGGTGCAGGTCGTGCGCCACCCGAGAGAGCAGGCCCGCCTTGAAGGTGAAGACCGAGACGGCCGTGGCGTCGAGGTTCACGGCTCGCCGCCCTCTTCGCGCGACGGAGCGGGCAGCCGGTCGCGCTCGGACTGCAGCGCCTCGGCCATGGACGCCAGCAGGGTCTCGAGCCGACCGCCCGACGCGAGGCCCACCGGCGCCGTGGCCACGATGTCGAGGCCGTCAACGTCGCCGTTGAGCGTGAGAAAGAGCGGCATCGACGGGCTGCCGGGGGGGATCCAGAAGGCCCGCGTGGCCCGGAAGGCCGGCGCCGACACGCGGCTGAGGTCTTGGCGGCCCAGGTTCGAGATCGACGCCGAGACGGGGAAGCGCCCGCTCTGCAGCTGGTTCTTGGCGATGCGGCGGCCGGCCCACGACATGAGCCCGAGCGGCAGGCCCCGCACGCGGTCGGCGCCCAGCGCCATGCGGGCGGCGTGGTGGGCGTTCAGGGCCGAGGTGAGCCGCGCCCGCACCCGGGCGTGGGCCTGCGCCACGCTGGTCACCCCGTCGAGATCGAGGCGCAGCACGCCGGTGAGGTTGGCGGTGCTGCGGCGGTCGGGGCGGTAGCGGCGCAGATCCACCGGCACCGCGAAGCGCAGGGGGTCGGTGGTGTGCACCCGGCTGGCCCGCCAGAGGGCCACCAGCGCCCGAGGCAGCAGGCCGCGGAAGTCGCCCTCGACCCGGGCCCGCGCCCAGGTGGTCTCGAAGGAGTCGGACACGGGGGAGCCGGTGGGGGCCATGCGGTCGGCGACGGGCTCGGGCAGCGGCTCTTCGGTGGCCATGCGGGCGTAGTCGACGTCGATCCAGGGCCCCGACTCGGAGCCCTTGGGGGCCTCGCCGCGCAGCACCCGAAACACGTCGGTGGCGAAGAGCCAGGTGCCCCGGCCGTCCATGGCCGCGTGGTGGGTGCGGAACACGAGCCGCTGCCCGCTCGCGTCTCCGGGATCGACACCCCGCACCAGCACCACCTCGACCACCGGCCCGCGGGCGGGGTCGAGCGGCTCATCGAGGAAGGGGGCCCCGGCAGGGCCGTGGCCGTCCCAGGTGGAGCCGTCTTCGACCCGCACGCGGGGGGGCGCGCCGTCGGCGGTCCAGCGCAGGCCCCGCAGCCAGCCCCGCAGGCGCAGGCAGGCGCCCGGGTGGGCGCGACCGGCGGCATCGACCGCCTGGCGCAGGGCCTCGGGGCCGGGCACGCCGGTGCCTTCGAGCACCAGCTGGTTGACGAAGGGGCCATGGATGCGATCGGCGGCCAGCCAGGTGCGCTCGAGCCCCGAGACGGGCCGGTCGGCGCGGGCGACGAGGGGGTTCATCGGTGCGGAGTTCCGGGGAAGGAGAGCGGGCCGAGGCAGCACCCGACCTGGTGCCACGAAGAGGATAGCCCCCTCACGGCGCGATGGTGCCCCCTTCCCACCCGACCCCGACCGGCCCACTCCACTTCCC
>JBDQIL010000991.1:0-2562 GCA_040264415.1 Myxococcota bacterium | reverse complement strand
GTCATTGAGTCCCCGCGATCCGGGAACGACCAATGCCAAGCGCAGCACACCCATCCAGATGGATTCGTCGCGTGCGGGCAGGTACATCGGGCGCCTCCGTCGGCAGCGCCGGGCGCATCACGCGCCCGACGCGACGGCCTCAGTCGCGGGCGACCTCGACCATCTTGAAGGCTTCGATCACGTCGCCGACCTTGATGTCGTTGAAGCCATCGAGGTTCATACCGCACTCGTAGCCGTTCGAGACTTCGCGAACGTCGTCCTTGAAGCGGCGCAGCGAGCCGAGGCGACCGGTCCAGACGATGGTGCCGTCGCGGAGCAGGCGGATGTCGTGGTTGCGGCCGATCTTGCCGTCCGTGACCATGCAACCCGCGACCGTACCGATCTTCGGGACCGAGAAGGTCTGACGAATCTCGGCGGTGCCCTGCACCTCTTCCTTGGTCTCGGGAGCGAGCATGCCCTTGAGCGCCTTCTCGACGTCTTCGAGCGCCTCGTAGATGACCGAGTAGGTGCGAACCTCGATGCCGTACCCGGTCGCGGCCTTGCGGGCCTTCGAGTCGGGGCGGACGTTGAAGCCCATGATGACCGCTTCGTTCGTGTGAGCGAGCGTCACGTCAGACTCGGTGACCGCGCCCACACCGCTGTGCAGGATCTTGATCTCAGCGCCATCCACATCGATCTGGTTCAGGCTGCCCTTGAGCGCCTCGAGGGAGCCCCCGACGTCGGCCTTGATGATGAGGTTGAGGTTGACGATCTCGCCCTCTCCGACCCGCGCGAGCAGATCTTCAAGGCTGACCGACCGGGGACCGGCCAGCGTGGCCTTGCGCTCGATCTCGGCCCGGTGCTCGACCAGGGCCTTCGCGTCCTTGTCGGAGGCGACGACCACCAGGTTGTCGCCGGCGTTGGGGACGCCGTCCAGGCCCATGATCTCGACCGGGGTGGAGGGCCCGGCCTCTTTGAGGTTCTTGCCGCGGAAGTCGCTGACCGCGCGCACGCGGCCCCACTGCGTACCGGCGACGATGGTGTCGCCCCGCTTCAGGGTGCCGTGCTCGACCAGCACGGTGGCGACAGCGCCCTTGCCGCGCTCGAGGCGGGCCTCGATGACCGTGCCCTCGGCGTGGCGGTCCGCGTTGGCGCCGTACTCTTGCAGCTCGGAGATGAGCAGGATGGCGTCGAGCAGCGCGTCGATGCCGAGGCCCTGGATGGCCGAGGTCTCGATCAGCATGGTCTCGCCGCCGTACTCTTCGGGGACCAGACCGTGCTCCATCAGCTGCTGCTTGACCCGGTCGGGCTGAGCGTCAGCCTTGTCGATCTTGTTGACGGCGACGATGATCTCGACGTCTGCTGCCTTGGCGTGGTTGATGACCTCGATGGTCTGGGGCATCACGCCGTCGTCCGCCGCGACCACCAGCACCACGATGTCGGTCACCTCGGCGCCGCGGGCCCGCATCGCCGTGAAGGCGGCGTGGCCCGGGGTGTCGATGAAGGTGATCAGCTCGTCGTTGCGCGTGACCTGGTAGGCCGAGATGTGCTGGGTGATGCCACCGGCCTCGCCGTCGGCCACACGCGCGCTGCGAATGGCGTCGAGCAGAGAGGTCTTGCCGTGGTCGACATGCCCCATGATCGTCACGACGGGGGGCCGGGGATCGAGATCCTCCTCCTCATCCTCCACGTCGATGAAGTACTCATCCTCCTGGAAGGCCGCGTTGACGACTTCGTAGTCGAACTCCTCGGCGATGAGGGTCGCGGTGTCGAAGTCGACCAGGTCGTTCAGCGTGGCCATCTGGCCCATTCCGATCATCTTCTTGATGACCTCGTTGGCCTTGACGCTCATGCCGTGGGCGAGGTTGGCCACCGTGATGGTGCCCGAGACCTCGACCCTGCGCTTGTGCGCCGCCGCCTTCGGCGAGACCATCTTGGGCCCGCTGCGGCGCTTCGTGCGGCGCCGACGACGCGGGGCGTTCGAGCCCCCGTCCATCATGTACTGCATGCCACCAGAGCGACGTCCCCGGCGCTTCGGGCGGCGGGTGGGCGTCGCAGCGGGCGCACCGCGGCGACCCCGACCGGCGCCGGCGGGACCTGCCGTGCGCTCGTCACGCCAGACCTTCTCGCCACCACCGGCGGCGCTGCGCGCAGCGGCCGCGGCCTCGCGCTCTTGGCGCTCAGCCTCGGCCTTCTGCTGGTCACGGACCTGCTTGTGGAAGGCCTGTGGGTTGGCAGGGTCGTAGCCCGGAGGGGGCGAGATGACCCCGGCGCCCAGCCCAGGAAGCGGCCGACGGCCGGCCTCGTTCGGGACGTTCGGGCGGCTGCCGTCGGCGCGGGGGAGCGCCTTGGCGATGCTGCGAGCGGCCTTGGCCGGATCGACCTCTTCGCTCGCGGCGGGGGCGGCGGCCTCGGCGGCGGGCGCCTCGGCCGTGTCGCCTTCAGCGGCAGGCTGCGATGCCTCGGACGGGCCGGCCTCGGCGGCCACCGGGGCGACCTCGGCGGCGGGCGCTTCGGAGCTGGCCGGTGCCTCGGACGCTTCGGGCGCGGCAGCAGCGGCGGGGGCCTCGGCCGGAGCGGTCT
>JBDQIL010000990.1:0-2564 GCA_040264415.1 Myxococcota bacterium | reverse complement strand
GGCAAGCCCTGGCTCCTGTACGGCATCCTCGGTTGCTCCCTCGCTCTGAACCTCGTGATGGTGCTCGAGCGCTCCGGCGACACCCCCGCGGAGGCCAGCTCGCAGGCCTCCGAGGCCGCGCTCGCGGCCGTCTCCGCGCCGCCCAGCGCCGACGCCCAGCCCGCCGCCGCCCAGCCCGCCACCGCAGAGCCCATCGCGGCGGCAGCCCAGGTGGCCCTCGCCCCCGTGGCCCTGCCGGCTGGCTGGCAGATCACCACCGCCGAGGTCTCGCACTCGCTCGCCCGCACCTTCCAGAAGGCCGCTGCCGACGACGGCGACGCCCTCGCTGCGGTCTACGCTCGCCTGTTCGTCTGGGACCTCGATCTCCGCCGGGACCTGCAGCGGGGCGACAAGGTCGAGGTGGCCTGGCGCAAAGACTCCACGGGCGACATCGAGGTGGTGGCCGCGCGGCTGCACAGCGGCAAGCTGGGCCGCACCCTCGCGGCGTATCGCTGGCAAGCGCCCGGTGACGCCTTCACCTCGTACTGGCAGGAGGACGGCACCGAGGTGCCCTACCGCCTCAAGGACGGCCCCCTTCGCGACTACGAGCAGATCACCAGCCTGCTGAAGGACCGCCCCAGCCACGCCGGCATGGACTTCAAGGCCCCCGTGGGCACCCCCGTGCAGTCGCCCAAGGCCGGCACCGTCACCCGGGTGAACTGGAACTGGTCGGCCAACGGCAACTGTGTCGAGGTCAAGCACGACGACGGCGCCATGATCAAGTACCTCCACCTGTCCGAGAACCGCGTCGCCAAGGGCGACCGGGTGGGAGCGAGCGACGTGATCGCGCTCACCGGCAACACCGGGCGCTCGACCGCACCGCACCTGCACTACCAGGTGGAGAAGAGCGGCAAGGTGGTCGATCCCCTCGAGTACCACGGGACCGAGCGGCGCCGGGTCGACGGCGCCACGCTGCAGTCGCTGATGCAGGAGACCTCCCGCCTCGATGCGATCCTGGGCCAGGCCATCGCCTCGCGCTGAGGCGGGTCAGTCGGCCGGAGAGACCGCGAAGAGGGTCGCCCGGCCGCCCGACAGCGCCCCGACGGGTCGCACCACGAGCCCCACGGCCGCCCCCTCCTCGGAGAGCTGGGCGGCCGTCGCGCGCAGGTTGTAGATCATGGGCGCGCTGGCCTGAACCACCAGCAGGTGGTCGCCCGACGCGCGCCGCAGGAGCTCCGGCAGCGCCGCCCGCCCCTCGAGCGCGACCGCCGGCCACGCGTGCTCCACCGCCACCTCGGGGGCCCGCAGCTCGAGCATGCCGTAGCTCTCGTAGTCGGCGACCACCAGGCGCTCGACCCCGTGGCTGTCGAGCAGGGAGACCAGCTCGCGCTGCCCTCGCTCGGTGAAGGTGGGCACGGAGATGCTGTCCACCACCCGGTCGGTTCGGAGCAGGTCGCCGGCACCCGCCACGACCAGCGGCGCGCAGAAGACCGCCGCCCAGATCGCGCGGCGGCGGCTGCGGGGCGGCGCCCGCAGCGCCGCCAGCTGGTCGGCCGCAAGGCCAGCGGCGATGGCGAAGGTGGGGGCCACCTGGGCGAGGTGGTGCAGGTCCCGCGCCACCACCAGGAGCGTGAGGGTCTGCACCGGCAGCAGGACCGAGACGAACCGGGCCAGCGCCTGCCGCGGGGTGGGGTGCCGGCCGCGCCAGGCGAGCAGCAGCCCGGCGAGCACCACGCCCCACCCCAGGGCGCGCCACCGCGACGGGACCGCAGCGGCGGCGCCGTAGGCCACCTCGAAGAAGCCGAGCGGATGCAGCGCCCAGGTGCGCAGGTTGCCCAGCCCCTCGCGGGCAGGCGCCGGCCCGCCGGTCAACGCGAGCACCACGCGCTGCCACTGCTGCCCCCCGAAGTCGTGGCTGCGCACCTGGACGGGGGGCTCGGGCGCCAGCCCGGCGTGCAGCGCGGCCAGCCACAGCGGGGCGGTCAGCAGGACCACCCAGGCGATCGGCTCCCATGGACGGCGGGGCAGCGGGGGCCGCATGCGCCCCTTGTCCCACCGCATGACCAGCGCCGTCAGACCCACGGCCCCCACCGTGAGCGCGAAGGTCACCTTCCCCAGCAGCCCGACCCCAACGCCGATGCCCACCAGGGTGAGGCCCCACCGGCCGCCGGTCCAGCGGCGGCTCCACAGGCCCCACAGCACCAACACCGCCCCCAGCATCAGCGCGATCTCGGTGCCCCCGAGCACCTTGCGGTAGAACACGAAGCTCCAATCGGAGGCCAGCACCAAGCCCGCGGCCACCGCGGCCGGCGCGCCAGCGTGGTCGCCCACGAAGCGCACCACCAGAGCCAACAAGCCCAGGCCCATCAGCACGTGCAGCGCGGTCACGGCCGCGAGGGAGCGGGTGGTCGCGAAGACCAGGCGCGCGGGCCAGTCAGGCGGACCGCCGGTGTAGCGGTTGATCGCGAGGGGCAGCTCGACCCCACCGAGGCTGAGCCGGTCGATCGGGCGGACCTGGCTCAGCACCCAGGGGCCCCACCGATGCCCCGCCGAAGGATCGTCTGCGCCGTCGGCCCAGAGGGGTG
>JBDQIL010000989.1:0-2566 GCA_040264415.1 Myxococcota bacterium | reverse complement strand
GCAGCGGGGCGGGTCGTCGGGATGCCACCCCCCGCTGCGGGTTACCCGTCGCGCTCCCCTGGAGTCGCTGTGCCCACCTCGTCGCCCCCCCTCTGGTCCACCGCGGTCGGCCGCCTGCGCGTGGTCAGCGCCATCGAGGGCCTGAGCTACATCCTGCTGGTCGGCGTCGCGATGCCGCTGAAGTACGGGCTCGACATGCCCCAAGCCGTGCGCGTGGTGGGCCAGGCCCACGGCTTCTTGTTCGTGGCCTTCGTGGTGGCCTTGGTGTGGGCCATGGTCGCCGCCCGGTGGAGCCCGCTGCGGGCTGGCTGGCTGCTCCTCTTGTCGATGATCCCACTGGGAGCGCTCAAGATCGAGGCGGAGCTGAGCGGGGAGATGGCTCGGGCCGGGGACGACGCGCCCGCGTGATGTAATTCCGGTGTCGGGGCGGGTGGCGCCGGAATGCAGCATGGAGAGGATGCGGCTGGGCTTGTTGCCATCGCCGCCTGGAGCGCCCGATGCAGTCCCTGCACCTCATCCGCCTGCCCCCCCAGCCAGCGCCGGCCGACCCCTCGCTGGTGGACCAGCTGAGCCGTCGGGTCGAGCAGCTCGAGCACCGCGTGCGGGTGATCGGCCCGCTGGGTGCGGTCGAGCTGCGCGATCTCGACGCGCGGCTGGCGGCGGCGTTCTCGGTGGCGCGGGACCGTGCCACCCAGGGCCGGCCGGCCGACCTCGACCGCGTCACGGAGCTCGCGGCCCGCGTGCTCGAGCTCACCCAGATTCGGGACTGATCGCAGCGCCATACAGGCGCTCGGCCAGCCGCCCCAGGGCGTCGGCCGCCCCCATCTGCAGCCGGTGGGTCACCCGATCCGACACGGCGGTCTGGCCGGGGTTGATCTCGACGGTGGTGGCCCCCCGCTCTCCCAGCATCCGCACCGGCGCGGTGATGTAGGGGAACAAGCTGCTGGTGCCCACGCTGAAGACCACGTCGAAGCCAGCCGTCAGCTCGCGTTCGAGGGCCGCGACGGCGGCGGGCGGCAGCATCTCGCCGAAGAGCACGATGTCGGGCCGCACCACGGCCCCGCAGTCTGGGCAGACCGGGACGGTCTCGAGCTGCCGGTAGTCGGGCACGCGGTCGGTCCAGGCGCACCGCGTACACGAGAGGTCGTGCAGCCCGCCGTGGATGGCGATGACCTGCCGTGACCCAGCGGCCCGGTGGAGGCCGTCGACGTTCTGCGTGAGCACCCAGACGTCGGCGTGGGCTTGCAGCGTCGCCATGAACCGATGGCCCGTGTTGGGCTGCGCTCCCCGGCCGGCGGCCTCGATGTCGCGGATGTGCCGCCACGTGAGGTCGGGCCGCTCCCGGAAGACCCGCCCCGACAGCGCCACCTCGATGGGCATGCCCGCGTCGGTGTCGCGGTCGTCGTACAGACCGCCCACCCCACGGTAGGTCGGGAGCCCCGAGTCGGCGGACAGCCCCGCGCCGGTGATGAAGAGCACCCGGCGGGCGTCGCGGACAGCCTGCGCCACCGCGTCGAGGCGGGCGTCGTCAGCGCCCATGGGTGGAGCGCCTGCGCGGGGGGAAGCCGGTCGCGCGGAGGCAACTGGGGGCGACCTGGATCATGGCGACACCATAGCGCGAAGTTCGGGGCTTGGACGAAGCGCGGGGCGCCGGTACAGAGAGGCTCCCCTCGCCTTGGATTCACCATGCGCCCGCTCGCTGCCCTCTGCCTGCTGTTGCCCTCTGCCGCCCTCGCCGTCAGCCCCGACTCCGACGAGTCGCTGCTCAACCAGGGCAAGAACGCGTCCCGGGTGCGCCTGCACGCCGAGGTGGGCGCGCTGGCCGTCCCCAAGCACGAGATCCGGTTCTCCAACGCGGGCACCCTCATCGACTACGTGGACGAGGGCGGCCAGGACAACCTGTTCCCCTTCCTGCGCCTCTCCGCCGACCTCGATCTGGGCGATCGCCACACGGTGGTCTTCCTCTACCAGCCCATCGACCTGCGCACGAAGGCCATGGCGCCGCGCGATCTGGTGGTGGATGAGGCCACCTTCGCCCGCGGCACCCCGATGTCGTTCCGCTATGGGTTCGGCTTCTGGCGCGGCTCGTGGATGTACGACCTGCAGCCCGAGGGCCGCCGCGAGATCTCGCTGGGCGCGGGCCTGCAGATCCGCAACGCCACCATCGAGTTCGAGAGCCTCGACGGCACCACCTTCCGCAGCAACCGCGACATCGGCCCGGTTCCCCTGCTCAAGGCCCGCGTGCGCCAGCCCCTGGGCAAGGGCTGGTTCGTCGGCGGCGAGGTCGACGGCTTCTACGCCCCCATCAAGTACATCAACGGCAGCGACACCGACGTGGTGGGGTCGATCCTCGACGCGTCGGTCCGGTCGGGCCTGCAGGTCCGGCCCGGCGTCGATGCCTTCGTGAACCTGCGCTACATCACCGGCGGCGCCGAGGGCACCTCCGACGACGACGGCCCGGGCGACGGGTTCACCTACAACTACGTGCACCTGCTCGCCCTCAGCCTGGGCTTCTCGGTGCGCTGAGCCGCCACCCCCCGGCGCGGCCGGTGATGTAGCGCAGGTT
>JBDQIL010000988.1:0-2568 GCA_040264415.1 Myxococcota bacterium | reverse complement strand
GCCGCGTCGCGGGCGGCAACCGCCTCGATGGCGCCTACTCTGGCGCCAGCGGTGCCTTCTCGATCGACTTCGGCGCGGTCACCGACTCGGCCCCCGACGTCACCTCCTGCGCGCTGTCGGTCGCCGAGCTGCGGCCCGACGGCGACCCGGGCGCCGGCAGCGCCGCCGACGCGGTCGGGGTCTCGGCGACCGCTGCCGGCACCCCGTCGTGGTGGGAGCTCGAGGTCACCGACGAAGGCGGCGATCTCGTCTACCTCTGGCGCACCGCAGCGACCGCGTCCTCCGCCTCGCTCAGCTGGGATGCCCGCGGACAGAACGGGTCCATCGTCGACAACGGCACCTACGTCCTCACGCTGACCGCGCTGGACGACCACTGGAACGCCGGGGCCTCTTGTCGCCAAGACCTCGCGCTCGCCAACCGCATCCACGCACCGGAGTAGCGGCGTGTCGAACAAACCGGATCGCCTCCTCGCCCTCGGCCAGCTCGCCGAGCTCGGGCTGTTGAGCGCCGAGCTCGTCCACGAGCTGCGGCAGCCCATCTTCGCGGTCAAGGCGATGGCCCAGATCCTCCGGCGCCGCCTCGAGGGCGACGACGAAGATCTCGCTCAGCTCGACGGCATGCTGCAGCAGCTCGGCGTCACCGAGGAGATCCTCGACCGCTACGCCGTGAGCGGCCGTCGGCCGACGCCGCGGCTGCGGCCCACGCCGCTCGCGCCGCCCGTGCAAGCCGGCGTCGCCCTCCTCCAGCACCGGGCCCGCAGCCACCAGAAGCTCCTCGAGATCCTCGTGGGGCGCGCCGGGCCTGCGATCGACGGCGACCCCGTCTCCATTCAGCAGATCACGGCCAACCTCGTGGCCAACGCGCTCGACGCCGCCCGCCATCGGGTCGAGGTGCGGGTGACGGGCCCGCTCCTCGAGGTGCACGACGACGGGCCAGGCATCCCGCGGCACCTCCGAGACCGAATCTTCGAGCCCTTCTTCTCGACCAAGCCCCCCGGCCGCGGGACCGGCCTCGGGCTCGCCATCACCCATCACCTCGTCACGCAGAGCGGGGGAGAGATGGGCTGCGACAGCGGCGACCGTGGCACGCTCTTCTCGGTTCGGTTTCGAGAGAG
This sequence comes from Myxococcota bacterium, assembly GCA_040264415.1. Taxonomy (GTDB): domain Bacteria; phylum Myxococcota_A; class UBA796; order UBA796; family UBA2385; genus M30B51. The sequence goes on along the minus strand of JBDQIL010000988.1, from coordinate 1,453 downwards.
CGGGGACCGGGTCGTGCCGGCTCGGTGACGGTGACGCCGGAGACCTCGCGCCGCTGCACCGCGCCGGGGTAGGGGAGAGGTCGCACGCGACCCCACACCCCGACGAGCCATGGCCCTCCCCGACGACCCCTCCACCGAGACCACGCACCTCGATGGTCTCGATCAGCGCTTCCTCGCCGCACTGGCCGCCCGCCGGCAGGGCGACCTGGACAGCGCTGCCGAGCTGCTCCGGGGCATCTTGAAGGTCGAGCCGAGGCTGGCCGAGCCTCACCTGGAGCTCGCCTCCATCCTGCTCGACACCGATCAGCTCGACGAGGCCGAACAGCACGCCGACGAGGCCGTCCGGCTGCTGGAGTCGGGCCCTCCGTGGACTGACGATCTGCCCCCCCCGGTGCTGAAGTCGCTGGCGTGGGGCATGCTCGGTGAGGCCCTGCGCCGCCGAGCCGACAGCGACGCGGTGGTCTTTGGCGACCCCCGCGAGTTCGAGTTGCTGATGGGCCGCGCCCGGTCCGCCTTCGAGAAGGCGGCGGCCCTCGACCCCGAAAACGCCCACGCCGACCACTGGCGCTTCAACCTCGGCGTGCGGGCACCCAGCGCCACAGACGACGGAGACGCCCGATGAGCGAGACCTTCCGCGCAGGCACGGTGGCCCTCGTCGGCCGCCCCAACGCAGGCAAGAGCACCCTGCTCAACGCCTTGCTGGGCCAGAAGCTCAGCATCGTGAGCCACCGGCCCCAGACCACCCGCAACCGCATCGTCGGCGTCCTGACCGAAGACGACTTCCAGGCTGTGCTGGTCGACACCCCAGGCCTGCACCGCCCGAAAGACCGCATCAACAAGGCGATGGTCGGCGCGGCCCAAGACAGCCTCCTGGGGGTCGACGCCACGGTCTGGGTGGTCGATGCCCGGCGGGTGCACGAGCGCGTGCGCGACCGCAAGCCGGCGTTCCACAAGGGCCACACCGTCATCCAGCAGCTCATCGAAGAGCGCGACAGCGGAACCGTCATCGTCGCGCTCAACAAGGTGGACAAGGTGCCGCGGCTCCAGCTGCTGCCCATCCTGGCCGCCTTCAGCGAGCGCCTGCCCGGCGTCGAGCTGGTCCCGATCTCGGCGCTGAAGAGCGACGGCGTCGCGACGGTGCGCGACGTCATCGCCCGCGCCCTGCCCGTGGGGCCGCCGCTCTACCCAGCCGACCAGCTCACCGACCAGAGCGAGCGCTTCTTGGTGGCCGAGCTCATCCGCGAGAAGATCTTCCACCACACCCAGCAGGAGGTGCCCTACGGCACCGCGGTCGAGGTGGAGGAATTCACCGAGCACGACGCAAAAGACGGCCACGAGCGAGGCTTCATCCAGATCTTCGCCCGCGTCTACGTCGAGCGCGACCGCCAGCGCGGCATACTCATCGGCCAGGATGGGCAGCAGCTGGAGCCGCGGCACCTTGTCCACCTTGTTG
>JBDQIL010000987.1:0-2579 GCA_040264415.1 Myxococcota bacterium | reverse complement strand
GGTGTGAACTGTGGGTGGGAGTGGGGCCGGCGGGGGGCGCGGGTTAGTGACTGCGCCCCCCGCGCGGTCCCCATGAAGCGCTCTGGACGCATCCTCACCCACGTCGAAGACGCCGCGGCCGTGCGCGCCCAGCTCGACGGCGCCGACCGCGCCTGGGCCGGCGAAGACCTCCACTACGGCGTCAACACCGACGCCATGATCTCGGGTCAGGCCTGCACCTTGGGCTACACGCCCGAGATCCTGGGGCCGTACTTCCTCGAGAATTTCAAGGAGACGGTGGGCAAAGACGACGTCCAGAGCGGCGGCTTCCAGGTGGTGGTGGGGGGCGACGCCTACGGGTCGGGCTCGTCGCGTGAGGTGGCCGTGGTGGCGCACCAGGGCGGCGGCATCGAGCTGGTGGTCGCGCGGTCCTTCCAGCGCATCTTCCAAGAGAACATGGTCTACGGGGGCATGCCCTTCACCACCGACTTCTCGGTGGTGGACCGCCTGCGGGGGGGCGAAGACGTCGAGGTGGCCGAGCTCCACGACGCGCTCCCGCCCTTCTTCCGCCAGGTGGCCCACCAGGGCGGGCTGCTGCAGTACGGGCTCTCGTGGCTGTCGGGCTCGGTGGAGCCTTGGTACGCCACCGACGTGGCGCCGCGCCCCATGAACGTGGTGGAGAAGATCGTGGCGGCGAAGGCCTGGGTGGGCGGCGCCCCCGACCAGGGCGACGGCCCGCGGTTCGGGCTGGGCCACGTCAGCGCCGGCGACCAGGTGCTCTGCCGCGCGGCCTTCCGCGGCATGCACGAGTACACCGCGGGCATGTGCATGGCCCTCTACGAAGAGGCATTTGGCAAGACGCCGGTGCACGACCCCGACCAGGTGGCGTGCTTCGAGGACCACTTCGTGCTCATCGACGAAGCCACTGTGCCCGCCGCCGTCAAGGGCGCGCGCCTGGGCCCCGCCCGCCGCTTGGCTGCCGAGATGGTCGAGGCCGCCGAAGAGCACGGCCTGCGCCTCCACGGGCCGGGCCGAGCGCTCCAGGCGGGGGTCTGCCACCGCATCGTGGTCGAAGACTACGCCCGCCCGGGCGACATCGTGGTGCTCACCGACTCGCACACGCCCACCGCCGGCGTCATGAACGCCTTCGCCTTCGGGGTGGGCTCCACCGCCATGACCTTCGCGCTGCGCACGGGCCTCATCCCCGTCACGGTGCCCAAGGTGGTGCGCGTGGTGGTCTCGGGCGACGCCGCGGGCGTGCTCAGCCCGAAAGACCTCGTGCTGCACCTCATCGGCGATCCCTACTTCCGTGAAGAGCAGTGGCGCACCAGCCCCACCGACACCTGCGTCATTCAGCTCGGCGGGCCGGGCCTCGACCAGTGGAACGTGGACGAGCTGTCGGTGATCACCAACATGACGGTCGAGGGCGGGCTGATGACCGGGGTGGTCGAGCCCTGCAAGCCGCTGCTCGACTTCCTCCGCGACAACCGCGGCACCGACTACGCCGATCGCATGGTCTACCCTGACGAGGGCGCCCGCTACGAGCGCGTCATCGAGATCGACCTCGACCGGGTGCCGCTCACGGTCGCCACCCCCGGCGACAGCCGCAACCGGCTGAGCCTGGCCGAGGCCAGCGACGTGGACATCCACAACGTGGTCATCGCGAGCTGCACGGGCGGCTCGATCTCCGACCTGCGCGCCGCGGCCGACGTGCTGAAGGGCCGGGCCATCAAGCAGGGCGTGCGGGTGACCGTGACCCCGTCGTCGATGCTCGTCGCGAGCCAGGCTCGCAAAGAAGGCCTGCTCGAGCTCTTCGAGCAGATGGGCGTGGTGGTCAGCCCGCCGGGCTGCGGCTCGTGCATCGGCAACGGGCCGGGGGTGCCCCACCCGGGCGAGACCACGGCCAGCACGACCAACCGCAACTTCGACCGGCGCATGGGCGCGCCGGGCCCCGTCTACCTCGTGAGCCCCGCGGTCGCGGCGGCCAGCGCGGTCACCGGCAAGCTCACCGACCCGCGGAGCCTCTGAGCCGCTGGGTCCGCGCCCGCCTCAGTAGAGCCCGCCGTCGCTCAGGCGGAACACCGTGGGCTGGGGGTCGGGTGGATCGAGCCGCGGTCGGGCGGTGGCCTGCGCCACGTCCCGCCGCCAGAGGGCCTCGGTGAGCAGGCTGCGGTACGACAGCACCGCGGCGTCGCCGTGTTCCGCGACCGACAAGGTGATCTCGACGCGCTGGCCGCGCCACTGGGCCTCGGCGGCGGGGGTGTTGGGCGCGCCGTACAGGCTGTACAGCGCGGTGCGGGCGCGGCGCACCGCCGCGCGGCCCTCCAGCGCGACCTCCACCCGCCCGAGCATGTCCGCGTAGCAGCCGATGGTCACGGGGCCGTGCACGCCCGGGGCCACCCGTGCCGTGCGTCGGATCTCGGAGAGCTCCATGCCTTGCGGCCCATCGGCGCGCAGGGGGGGGAGCTGCGCCTGTTCGGCGCAGGGCTGGTTGAAGGCCAGGTCTTGAAAGCCGTGGTGGCGGTCGAGCTCGGCCATGCGGTCGACCGAGACGGGCGGGCCGCGGTGGGCGCAGGCGAAGAGCAGGGCCAGACTGGGGG
>JBDQIL010000986.1:0-2583 GCA_040264415.1 Myxococcota bacterium | reverse complement strand
TCCCCACGCGGGCGAACAACCCGATGGAGTGGCTCCCCCGAGGACCAGGTACGGGTCGCCCCGGGCCGTCAGGCGGAGACCTCCACATCCGCGTGGCCCAGATCACGCGCTGCGAGGGCGCTGGCGAGCAGCACGCGGCTGACGCGGGTGTCGAGCACGTCGTCGGGGCGGGCGGTGAGGGCGGCGCGGACCGGCGCCAGAGGCGGCCGACCCGCTTCCGCAAGGTCCAGATGGAGACGATCGATCGCGATCATCGGCAGCAGCGAGGCGAGCACACGGCCCGCCCGCTCGGCCAGCTGGTCGAAGCCGCGCTCCAGCGCTGCTCGCGGACGGTCCCCGAGCTGGGCTTGCGCGGCCAACAGGCGAGACTCGATGCGGACCGAGCCGTGAGGCAGGTGGCCCCGCGCGAGGTCGAGGGCGGACTGGAGCTGATCGCACGCGTCACGCAGAGAGCCCCACCGGGCCCATCCAACCAGCGCCTCGCAGAGGTCGATGTAGGCCCGGTGCGACGGCGCCCGCACATGGGCGGCCAGGTCTCTGGCGGCCGCCGCGGCGGCGGCGGCAGCGTCGAGCTCTCCGCGAGCGAAGCACACCCACGCCAGCGTCACCTGGGCGTCTTGCGCGATGCTGAACGCGTGGTCGGCTCGCGCCAGCCGCACGATGTCCTCGCAGTGCTTCTGCGCCTGTCCGAGGGCGCCCAGCTCAGACTCGGCGTCCGCCAAGGTGAGCAGCGCCCTGCGCTCGATCGTCCGCTGGCCCAGCTCGCGGGCTCCCACGAGCGCGCGCCGCGACGCCGCCGCCTTCTCCCGTGATCGACCCGCAAAGCCATGCACCGCGGCGATGTTGCACTGGATGTGGGGCTCGAGGTGGGGTGCTCCGCACCGGCTCGCCAGCGAAAGCGCCTGTCGCAGGTGGCGAAGCGCTGCTTCGGGGCGAAGCTGGTCCATGCTGGACAGGCCCAGCAGCACGGCCAGCTGCACCCGCAGGGGCTCGGTGGGGCGCGGCAGGAGGATGGCCTCGATCTCTTCGACGAGCTCCCCGAGCCGATCGACGACGCGGGCCCGCCGCGCCACCGAGGCCAGCAACAGCAGGGCACGAGCGACGTCGACGGGTCGCCCGAGATCGCGAGCGAGGGCGGTCACCCCCGCCGCCTCCAGCTCGATCTCGGCGAGCGGCTCGGCGCTCGCTTCCACCCGCCCCAAGCGGGCGAGCCGAAGCTGCAGGACCACCTCCGCGGGCAGCTCGCCGCAGCTCGCCAAGCACTGGTCGATCAACTCGATGTAGTCGGCGAGCGGCGCGGTTCGAGTCCAGGTGGAGCGCAGGGCCACCACGACCGCAGCGAGCAGCGCCGGCGACGTGCCGAGCTGCTGGAGGTGCGCGAGCGCCTGCACGAGCTCGCTGTGCAGCTCGCCGCGACCGCGGGCAGCCTCAGGGGACGCGCGCTCGTCTTCCCGCACATCGGAGCCAGCGCGGGCCACGGCCCACGCCGCATGGCGGCCCCAGGTGCGACCGGCATCGGCGTCTTTGGCGCCAGCGAACTCGCGCACACAGACCAGCATCCGGAAGCGAGGTCGGTCGCCCGCAGAGGCGGCCGCGAGCAGCGACTTCTCCCGCAGGGCTTGAAAGAGGTCGAGCACGTCCGGGCTGCCCGGAGGGAGCGCGACGACCTGCTCGGCGGCCGCAAGGTCGAAGGTGCCGTCGAAGACCGCGATCTGGGCGAGGCAGGCTTGTTCGGCCGGCGTGAACAGCTCCCACGACCACCGCATCGCCTGGTCGAGCGACGACTGCCGCGGGGGTCCCACGCGAGGGCCGCGCGCGAGACTCCCACTGCCGCGGTCCACGAGGCGATCGAGGATCTGTCGCGGAGACAGCACCACACAGCGCGCCGCGGCGAGTTCGATGGCCAGCGGGAGCCCGTCGAGATGCGTGACGAGCGACCGGACCGCGTTCAGCGCCTCGCCCTCCGCCTCAAAGCCCGGACAGGCCTCGCGGGCGCGCTCGATGAAGAGAGCGGCGCCGGCCCCCAGGGGCGCGAGGGGCGCGAGCTCGAAGACCCGCTCTCCCGGGACCCGCAGGCGCTCACGAGAGGTGCCGAGCAGCCGCAGGTCGGGCGCCGCCTGGAGCCATGCCGAGGCCGCTTGGGCGGCGGCTGAGCGCACCTGCTCCAGGTTGTCGAGCACCAGCAGCAGGGGACCGCTCGACGCGAGGATGCGACCGAGGTGCTCCATGTCGGGCGGACCGGACGAGACGGGCAGCCCGAGCACCTCGGCGACCGACGCCCGGAGCGTGGGCCCGTCGCGGGCAGCGTCGAGGCAGACCAGCCGCACTGGGGCCGCCTCGACGCCGACCCACGCGCGGCCCACCTGCCGAGCCAGCCGGGTCTTGCCCACTCCGCCAGGCCCGACCACCGTGACCAGGCGCGCGGCCGCCTGCAGCGACGAGAGCACCTCGGCGACCTCGGCCTGCCGACCCAAACGAGGTCTGATCGGGGGAGAGGTTGTGGTCGGCCGGCGCGGTCACCGGTGGCGCGGGGGGCGGGGGCTCGAGGACCAGCCGAAAGCCCACCCCGGGCACGGTCAGCAG
>JBDQIL010000985.1:0-2591 GCA_040264415.1 Myxococcota bacterium | reverse complement strand
TGCTCCGACAGGCCGGTGGCCCCGGCGGCGAGGGCCTCGGCGACGGCGGCGGCGTCGTCGCCCAGGGCGCACACCAGGCCCCAGCCGGCGAGCGAGATCACCCGCCCTCCCAGGCGGACAGCACCAGGCTGCCGTTGCTCCCCCCGAAGCCGAAGGCGTTGGTGAGCGTGTGGCGCAGCGCCGCCGGGCGCGCCTGGGGCCCGACGTGGTGCAGATCGCAGGCCGGGTCGGCGTCGTCGAGGTTGATGCCCGGCGGCAGCAAGCCGTCGCGCACCGCCAACAAGCACAAGATGGCCTCGACCGCACCGCAGGCGGCCACGAGGTGCCCCATCATGCTCTTGGTGGAGCTGACCGGCACCCGCCGGCCCCACTCCGGGCCCAGCGCCTTGTGGATGCCGGCCGTCTCGCTGGAGTCGTTCATCTGGGTGGAGGTGCCGTGCGCGTTGATGTAGCCGATGTCGGCCGGCTCGAGCCCCGCGTCGGCGAGCGCCTCGACCATCGCCTGGGCGGCGCCCCGGCCGTCGGGGGGCGAGTCGGTGATCCGCCAGGCGTTGCAGGAGCAGCCGAAGCCCGACAGCTCGCCCAAGATCGGCGCCCCCCGGGCGGCGGCGACCGAGGCCTCCTCCAGCACCAAGAAGCCCGCGCCTTCGCCCAGCACGAAGCCGTCGCGGTCGGCGTCGAAGGGTCGGCTGGCCGCCGAGGGGTCGTCGTTGCGGGTGGACAGGGCGCCCAGGCGCGCGAAGCCCGTGACCATGATGGGATCGACCAGCACATCGACGCCGCCGGCGATGGCGGCGTCAGCCTCGCCACGTCGGATGCGCAGCAGCGCCTCGCCCACCGCCTGGCTCGACGAGGTGCACGCGGTGGAGGTGGTGGAGCGGGCGCCGGTGGCCCCCACGAGGTCGGCGACGAGGCGGGTGGGCGCGTCGGGGGCCAGGCGGGCCAGCTCGGCGGCGCTCGGGAGCTCGCCCGAGGCCATCCGCGACGCGACATCGGCCAGCTCGGGCCGCACCGCCTCGCTCCCGACGCACACCGCCACCCGGTCACCCCGCATCTCGAAGCCGCTCATCTCGAGGGCCTCGCGCAGGGCCACGGCGGTCAGGCGCCCCTTGAGCCCCGGCACGGCGTCGGGGTCGCCCCCGCGGCCCCGGACCCAGGCCGACGGATCGGCCACGTCCGCCACCTGCGCGGCGAAGCGAACCGGGAATCCATCCGGATCGAAGCGGGTGATGGGCCCGATGGCCGAGCGCCCTGCGCGCACCCCCGCCCACGTCGCCTCGACCGTGCCCCCCAGGGGAGTCACCAGGCCGATCCCCGTCACGACCACGCGCCGACGCATCAAAAGTCTCCTGGGTAGTCGGCCCAGAGCCGGGCCAGCTCGTCCCGCTCACACTGCTCGACCCGGCGCTGGTCGGCCGGGTCGGTGAGCGGCACCGCGTTGAAGGCGAAGATCTGCTCGGCCCGAGAGGTCCACTTGCCATCGACGAACACCCGCACCTTCACGGCCGCCATGTCGTCGCGGAGCGTGATGATCTGGGTGGTCAAGGTGGTCTGCTCGCCCGGCCGAACGAAGCGGCGGAACTTCACCTTCTCCATCATGCTGAGGATGGGGAAGGGCCAGTCGCCGCGCTCTCTGCGCACCGAGTAGCCGATGAGCTTGCCGGAGAGCTGCGCGAGGCTCTCGAGCAGCAGCACCCCCGGGACCACCGGGAAGCCCGGGAAGTGGTCCTCGAAGAGCGGCAGCGCGGGATCCCAGGTGCGAGATCCGGTGGCGTGCTCGCCAGCGACGAGGCTCTCAATCGAGTCGAGGAGTCCCCAGCGCATGCTACTGCAACACCGCCTCGACGCAGCTCACGCCGATCAGCGTTCGGGCCCCGTCGGCGCAGGTGCGGTGGCGGAAGAGCTGGAAGTGGTGGTTGCCCGAGTAGGGGGCGTACCAGTCGTCCACCCGCCATGCGCGGGCCCCGTCGGCCGCCGGCTGGGCCGCGACCGGGCCGCGCGCCGCGCCGTCCTTGTCCTTGGCGGGCTGGTCGTCGAAGAAGAGGTCCATGTCGTAGGTGCACGCGGCGTCGCCGTCGGCCGCGGCGTCCGACCAGGCGCCCACCACCAGCGCGTCGCCGAGGGGCGACGAGGGGTCGGACGTGCCGAGCTCGGCCAGCTGCTTGTCGGCCACCGTCTTGTCCCGGGCGGCCGCGCCGAAGAACGCGGCGTCGTCGCAGGGGCGGAAGGTGAACGTGTAGGTGTCGGGGAAGGCGACATACTCGACGAAGCCCGGCTTGGGCCGCTCCTTGTCTGCGCCCTCGACCCGGCTGAGCTCGACCTGCGAGGTGCGGAGCGAGCACTTCTGCTTGTAGGGCTCGACATACAGCCGCATCAGCGACTGATCGCCAGCCTCGAAGGCTCGCTGGCGTCGCTCGTCTGGCACCTCGGTGAATTGCCAGTCGTTGGCCCGTCGCTCGCCCACCATGCGCCGCTTGGTCCACCCGCCCGACGTGAGCCAGAGCTCTGGAGACCCCGACTGGGTGCCGGCCGAGACGACCTCGAATCGCCAGGTCTGATCGGCCATGCCGGCGTACTTGATCCAGCGGCCG
>JBDQIL010000984.1:0-2592 GCA_040264415.1 Myxococcota bacterium | reverse complement strand
GCCTCCGGCGAAGCCGCCGGCGGGGGCAGGGCGGCGTCGCTCAGGGCGGCGTCGCTCAGGGCGGCGCGCGTCGCGGCCACCAGCGCGGGCAGCGGCGGCGCTGGGGGGAGCGCCGCGGCGCGCGCCTCGAGATCGCGGGCCAGCCCCAGGAGCGGGTCGCCGTCTGCGGCGTGATCGCGCCCGAGCGCCACCACGGCGGCCACCCGGTCGACGCAGGCGGGCTCGCGGGACCACGCCTCGACCGCGCACGCCGGCAGCGCCCCGACCAGCCCGCGGCGCAGGCTCTCATCGGCCGGCAGGACCCGCGGTGACGACCCGTCGGCCTCGGCCACCAGGCCCGCCACCGCCTCGGGGGACGCGGTGAGGTGCTGCGCGATGCCGATGGCGTCGAGTCGAAGACCCCACGCCAGGCACAGGCCCACCGCGAAGCCCAGCCCGACCATGCCGCGGGCGAAGCCAGCGGTCGCGCCGTCTTCGAAGGTGTCCCACCAGACGTAGAAGGCCTTGGGGGCGGCTTCGGGATCAGGCACCCCGCGTGGCAGCTCGCCGCCGTTGCGGGTCCGCATCCAGGCCACGGTGGCCGCGCCGTCGACGAACTGGAGCCCGCGGGTGCCCGACGGGTTGATGGCCGGGTCGGCGAAGAAGGCGCCCACGGTCTCGCGCACGGCGGCGGCATCGCCCAGCTTCAGCCGCCGAAACATGCGCCCCAGACAGAAGCGCAGCCAGCGGTGCTTGAGCTTGAGCACGCGGTCGAACACCTGCAACAGGGCCGACACGAGGCTGCTCATGGCGACCAAGAGCACCAGGTAGGCCAAGACGAGGTCGAAGACGGGGGTGCCCAGGTCAGACAAGCGCCAGCTCCACCAGCTTCACCTGCGCGGCGACGTCCACCTGATCGGGATCGAGCACCCGGTGGATGAGGATGCCGAGGATGAAGCTCAAGACGGCCGAGCCCGCGGTGGGATCGTCGAGCCCGAGCTGCGCCTCGATGGCGACCCGGTACTCGCGCAGGGTCTCCTGCAGCAGCGCGCGGTCGGCGGGGCCGGTGGCCTCGCGGTGGAACTCGAGCGCGATGCGCAGCGCGTGGCCCATGGGCTCAGCGTGGTCGGCGACGAAGCCTTCGAGCACCACCAGCCGCTGCTCACGGTCGATGTCGGCGGGCACGGTGGCGGCCAGCTCGAGGATGTCGCGGTTGCGGATCCACCGGAACATCTCGGCGAAGAGGTCGGCCTTGCCGTCGAAGTAGTGGTAGAGCGTGCCGGTGGAGGTGCCGAGCTCGGTGGCGATGCGGCGCATCGAGAGGCCAGCGTAGCCCTCGCGCGCGAACAGCTCGAACGAGCGCTCGAGGAGCTCTTGTCGGCGTTGGTCGTGGTCGACGACGCGGGGCACAGGGCACCTCCAGCGGCCGGATAACCGGTGCGCAGAGACGACGAGGGGGGGCCGGCCGGAGCCTCCCCCCAGGGCGATCGCATCTAATCACCGATGATCTTCAGTAGATATCGATGATCCCACCCGGCCCGGAGTCGCTTGCTCTTGATGCCGCGCTTCGCGGATGCCTCGTGCTTGAGGAGGTTGAGCGCGAGCTTGCGAACGGTGGCGAGGTTCTCGGCGGCGTGCCCCTTTCGGACACGGGCGTCGTCTTCCCGGAAGGCGACGTCGAGGACCCAGTGGAGCTGGTTCTCGACGCCCCAGTGCGCCCTGACGACTCGCGCGGCCTCCGCGGCTGCGAGGCCGGGGAGGCTGGAGATGTAGAGCCGGCGGTTCGTGGTGGTGGGCTTGCCCAGGGCCGTCCGCTGAGCCTCGACGCAGATGAGGCTTCGCAGGTCGGTCCTCTGCTTGGCCTCCGGCAGCCAGTCCAGCTCGCACGAGGTCCAGACGCGGCGAACCTCGTCGCGGTCGTGGGCGTGGTCTTCCTCGACATGCACATCGTGCTGGATGCCATCGAAGTCCGTGAGGATGCCGTCCTCGAAGAACCCGCTGACCTCACGGTGGAGGATGGGGTGGTTCTCCTTCAGCGCGAGCACGTAGTGGGCGTCCTGTTCGACGATGTCGGCGGCGATGGCCTTTTGGCAGCCCATCGCGTCGATGGTCACGATGCAGCCGGCCAGATCCAGGACCCGTAGCAACTCCGGGATGGCCGTGATCTCGTTGGACTTGTCGCTCGTCCGGAGCTGCCCGAGGACCAGCTGGTTGGCGGTCGCCCAGGCGTTGACAAGGTGGATCGGGCCGCGATTCCCGGCGCCGTCCATGCTTCGCCGAACGGTCTTGCCGTCGATCGCCACGACCTCGCCCTCGACACGCTCGGCGACCGTCCCGACCCAGGCCATGAAGCAGGCCGCGAACGCCTCTGGGTCCAGCAGCGAGAACACCCGCCCGATGGTGTCGTGCGACGGGATGCCGTTTGGCAGGTCGAGCACCTTGCGCAACCAGTCGTCCTTCGCCTTGCCGAAGTCCTCGATCTGCACGAAGCCATCCGCGCCGCAAATCACCGCGAGGATGCTCAGGATGACGATGTCGCGCAACGAGTGGAGGCGCGTGCGGTCCAGCCGCGGGTCGTTCAGCTCGTCGAAGGCCGTGAAGAGAGTCGGCATG
>JBDQIL010000983.1:0-2592 GCA_040264415.1 Myxococcota bacterium | reverse complement strand
GCCTACGGCTGGCTCGTGGGCCTGCGCGACTCCGGCGACCTCGTGGCCTCTGGCGCCGACCCGGCCGCGGACGCCGCGCCGCCCCACCAGGCCGCCGCCAACGCGGCGGCCGCCAGCCCGGACTGCCAGCGCCTCACCGCCGCACCTGCACGAGCGCGACGTCGATGCGCGCCGCGTCGGCCCCCGCCGTGAGCGTGACCGGCCCCTCCCCCAGGGGGATCTGATGGAAGCGCCACGACTCGGGATCGAGGTCGAGGCGGGTGCGCCGCTCCCCCTGCACCACCTCGACCGGCCCCCCGTCACCGCCGCGCGCCCAGAGGCTGAGCTGCGTGCCGCCCCCCGACCAGAGCGGCACCTCGCCCCCTGCGGGCAGCGCCACCGGGAGCAGGTAGCGGAGCGCGTCCAGCGGGAAGTCCACATCGACCAGGTCCGAGCCGTCCACGCGCCACACTCGGGTCGGATCGAGGTCGGCAGGGATCTCGTGAATGTCCCCGTCGGCGTTCGAGTAGATGGGCGGCCCCAGGGCGTCGCGGAGCAGCCCCCATGCGGGCTCGACCAGCAGATCGCCGCGGGCCTCCCCAGCGAGCGCGAGCTGGTCGACGACGACCCGCCGCCGCAACACCACGTACCGGAAGCCGTCTGCCCGAAGCGCCTGCAGGTCGGCCCCGGAGAAGCGGAGCGGCGGCGTGGCCCGGGCCAGATCCACCAGGGTGGAGAGGAACGCGTTGTCTTCGACGTAGCCCCGGAAGGCGACCAGGTCGGTGCGACGGATGAGCTGGTTGCAGTTGAGCACGGGGTGGCCGTGCCGCGTCTGGTTGTACTGGAACCGGGCGTTGGCGATGGTGGTGGGCTGGTATTGCAGGGGGACCTCGACCACGGCGCCGTCGGGCAGGTCGGCGAGCGCCCCGTAGAGGTCGGGGATGCGAGCGTCGGCCAGGGGGCGGTGCGCGGGACGGTCGCCCGACCACAGCGGCTGGCTGACGCCGAGGGCCGCGAGCAGCGCCACGGCGACCGCGACCGGGCCGCGCCGGAGCTCGGTGCGCACCGCGGCCACCCCGACCGCGCCCAGGGCCGCGAGGCAGGTGAGCGTCACCACGCCGATGCGGTAGGGCCGGTAGGCCTTCGAGAAGAACGGCAGGTGCTGGTAGGCCCAGTAGTACGGCAGGGGCCAGTCGCCGGCCCAGGGATCCATGGGCGGCCGGTCGTCGAGGGCCAGGAACGGACCCAGCGTGAGCACGGTCGCGCCGGCCGCCAGGGCCGCCCATCCCCAGGCCTGTCGACGCCCGGCCGCGAGCCCGAACAGCCCGATCCCAAACGCGAGGCGCCGGGGGTGGAGTGCAGCGGGTTGACCGTGAAGCGGGCCTGCACGAGCGCGCCCAGCGTGGTGGAGTTCCGGTAGACCTGCAGCGCGTCGACCTCTTCGCCGCGCGCCAGGGTGAGCTCGGCGAGGTCGGCGGTGCCGTTGGTGATGGCGTCGACCCGGCTCCATGCGGCCGGGTCGCTGAAGAGCTCGGCGGAGACCGGCGGTCGGGTGGGGGTCTCCTGGCGGACCAGCGGGATGAGCGGGGCGTTCGACAGGGCCGCCACGCCCATGGCCACCACCATCCAGGCGACCGCCCTGCGGCGCCCCTCGACGAGCTGCCAGGCGCAGAACCCCACCCCCAGCATGCCGGCGAAGAGCGTGTAGTACCAGTTGAAGGGGCCGATGACGGCCAGGCAGGCCGCGGCGATGGCGGCGCGGCGCCAGCCCGGGGCGCGCACCACGCCCACCAGCGCCCAGGCGAACAGGGGCAAGAAGCCCGCCGACACCAGCTCGATGCAGCCCGCGGCCCCCTCGCCGTACAGGTAGGGCGACGTGGCGAAGGCGACGCCGGCGACGAACCCCGCGAGGTGGCTCCCGCCCACCGCCCGGCCCAGGGCGTGAGCGGCCAGCCCGCTGGTGGCCAGCCCGCCCAACAAGAGCAGGTTGTACGCCAACACCAGCGGCGTCCCGGCGGCCACGAGGAGGCCCCCGACCGCCTGCAGGGCGGCGTGCCCGAACGACCAGAGGTCGTAGCCGATGGGGAACAGGATCTCGACGGTTCGGGCGGTCAGGTCGCCCGCCGCGATGCGATCGCCCAGGTGCTGAATCAGCCAGAGCGTGGTCCAGGCGTCGAAGCGGTCGCCCCAGATGTGGGTGCGCAGGTGAGCGGGGAGCGGCCAGAGGAAGGCCCCCGCCCCGAGCAGGTAGAGCCCCAGCAGCACGGGCCAGGTCAGCGTTTCGCGCAGGCGGGACACCGAGGGAGTATCCCACGGCGGGCGTTGCCCCGGGCGGCCCCGGCGGGCACACTCGGGGCATGCTGCCCTGGCTCGCCCTGCTCCCCGCCGCCGTCGCCGCCCCCCTCGAGGTGGCCATCGGTGGGCTCGACGCCCCGTCGGCGGTGCACGTGCTGGTGGGAGACGGCGACCAGGTGATGTGGGCCGACTGCAACGACGCGGGCGTCGCGCCCGACGCCGCGCCCGACGGCGTCTGGCAGTGTGGTGGCGGCGACTGGCCGGCGGACTCCGGCTCCATCGCCCTGCTCCCCGCCGCCGTCGCCGCCCCCCTCGAGG
>JBDQIL010000982.1:0-2592 GCA_040264415.1 Myxococcota bacterium | reverse complement strand
TACGTCGACAACGCGGGCGACTGCGACGACGCCGCCATCGGGGTCAACCCCGCCGCCCAAGAGGTCTGCGACGCGGCCGACACCGACGAAGACTGCGACGGCGACGCCGACGATGCCGACGGGTCGGTAAGCCCCGCCGGATCCTCCACCTTCTACGCCGACGCCGACGCCGACGGCTACGGCGACGTGAGCGCCACCACCGCGGCCTGCGACCTGCCGGGCGGCTTCGTCACCGACGCCACCGACTGCGACGACAGCGCCGCGGCCATCAACCCCGCCGCCCAAGAGGTCTGCGACGCGGCCGACACCGACGAAGACTGCGACGGCGACGCAGACGACGACGACAGCAGCGTCGACAGCGCGACGACCTCTACCTGGTACGCCGACGCCGACAGCGACGGCTACGGCGACAGCGGCAGCACCTCGCAGGCCTGCGACCGCCCGACCGGCACGGTCTCCGACAGCAACGACTGCGACGACGACGCGAGCACCTGCACCACCAACTGCACCTCCGACGCCGACAGCGACGGGCTGGTCAACTGCGTCGATGCCTGCAGCGACCCCGACGGCGACGAGTACGGCACCACCAACGCCTTCGCCACCGGCTGCACCGACGCCGCGGGGGCCTCCTGCGTGGCCGACGCCGCCTGCCTCGACACCGACTGCGATCAGTCCGACGCGGCCGTCAACCCGGGCGCGTCTGAGGTCTGCGACGCGTCGAACACCGACGAGGACTGCAACGGCGTCGCCGACAACGACGACAGCGCCGCCACCGGCACCACGACCTACTACACCGACAGCGACGGCGACGGCTACGGCGACGCCGCCGCCCCCGAGGCCCTCTGCGACCTCACCGCCGGCTTCGTGAGCGACGCGACCGACTGTGACGACGGCGCCGCGGCGGTGAACCCGGCCGCCGACGAGGTCTGCAACGACGGCGCCGACAACGACTGCGACGGCACCCTGGGCACCCGCGACGCGGGGGCGGCCTACGCGACCTGCGCCTACGCCGACGCCGATGTGGGCGACGCCGCCCACCTGGTCTACGACGCGGCCGACAACGACTCCCGCATGGGGGGCACCGTGCGGCTCGTGGGCGACCTCGACGGTGACGGCAGCTCCGATCTGGCCGTGGGGGCGCCCCAGTACGACGGCGGCGCGCTGAACGGCGGCGGCGTCTTCGTGCTCACCAACCTCGACGCCACGGTCACCGACCCCGACGCCCAGCAGAGCGCCACCACCGGCACGCTGGGCACCGCCTTCCTCGGCGTGGCCATCGCCGACCTCGCCGGCGTCGGGATCGCGGGTGGAGACCTCGACGATGACGGGTATGCCGAGCTCTTCGTGGGGGCGCCCTGGGTCAACACCCCCACTGGCACCAACAAGAACAACCGCGGCGCCGTCTACGTCCTCGACCTCGACGCCGACTGGACGACCGGCGGCGACCTCGACGTCGTGGGGTCGGTGGCCTACGGCTTGGGCATCGACGACGAGCTGGGCGCGGCCCTGTCCGCCGAGGGCGACACCGACGGGGACGGCGTAGACGACCTGCTCATCGGGGCCTCCGGCGCCCTGGCCGGCGAAGACGGCTACGCCGTGCTGCTCACCGGCGCGAGCTACCAGAGCGGCGGCATCAGCCAGACCGGCTCGTCCATCCGCCGCGACGCGGTCCTGACGGGCTCCGGCTCCGAGGAGGCCGGCACCGCCGTTCAGCTCGCCGATCTCGATGGCGATGGCTACTCCGACGCCATCGTGGGCGCGCCCGAGGCCACCGTGTCGGGCGCCTCAGCCGGCCGGACCTACTTCGCCCAGGGCCCGGTCACCACCAACGCCCTGCTCTCCGACGGCGCCAGCATGCCCGGCCCCACATCCAGCCTGGGCGGCCCGGGGGGCGACGCCGGCCTCTCGGTGGGCCGGGTCGATGTCAACAACGACGGCTATGACGACGCCTTGGTAGGCGCCCGGGGCACGAGCTCCGCCAACGGCGCGGTCTCGGTGCTGCTCGGCTCGGCCAGCTTCTTCCCAGGCTCGGCCAGCCTGAGCGCCGACGCCACGCTCACCGGCTCGGGCGCCGAGCAGGCCGGCTTCTCGGTCTCGGGCGCCGGAGACGTAGACGGCGACGGCTTCGGCGACATCCTGGTGGGTGCCCGCGCCGCCTCCAGCAACACCGGCGCCACCTACCTGGCCCTCGGCCCGGTCACGACCGGAACCATCGCGCTCGGCACGGCCTCGACGGTCACCCAGCTCGCCGGCGACGCCGCGGGCGACGAGGCCGGCTACAGCGTCCATGGCGGCTTCGACCTCGACGCCGACGGCCTCGACGACTTCGTGGTGGGCGCGCCCTACACCGGCACCGACGCGGGCGCCGCGTACCTGTTCTTGGGCCTCGGACAGTAGCCCCAGACCGTCGCCCCGGTCGCCCGCCGCCCTCAGCGCCCCGTCATGCGGTAGGCTGGAGCGCCATCCCGGACCCCATCAGGTGACCGTCGAGGCCGTGCCGAGCGCGATGGTTCCGGTCGTGACCGGGCCGAGGGCCAGGTAGGTGGCGCCGGTGTTGCTGGAGGCGGCGCGGGCACCCACCAGGATGTCGCC
>JBDQIL010000981.1:0-2598 GCA_040264415.1 Myxococcota bacterium | reverse complement strand
GTCTCGGGGGAGCCGGGGGTGGAGGCCCCCGTGGGATACCCTCTGCGCCCCCGAAGTACGAGCGCCATGCCTCTCCTGGTCGCCATCGTCGCCCTGATCAGCGCCGCCCTCGCCGGGCCGCCCGCCGAGCTGTCGGTGTGGCACAGCTACCGGGGGGAGGAGCGCGCCGCGCTCGAGGCCGCGCTGCGCGCCTTCGACGACAGCCGCGACGACCTCACCGTGGTGACCCTCGCGGTCCCCAGCGACAACTACACCAACAAGATCGAGGCAGCGGCCCCCCGGGGCAACGGGCCCGACCTCTTCATCGCCGCCCACGAGCGGGTGGGCGGCTGGGCGCGCTCGGGGCTCATCGCGCCCGCCGGCCCGCTGCCCGACGGGCTGCACCCGGTCACCGTAGACGCGCTCACCTTCGAGCAGCAGGCGTGGGGCGTCCCGCTCGCCTACAAGTGCGTCGCGCTCTTCTACAACAAGGCGATGGTGGCCACGCCGCCCGACACGACGTCGGCGCTGCTGGCCGTTCCCACCCCGCCGGGCGGCTTCCCGCTGGCCTACCAGGCCACCGACGCCTTCTTCCACGCCGCGTGGATGCACGCCTTCGGCGGCGGGGTGTTTCGCGACGGCGCGGTGGCCCTCGACCAGCCCGGCAACGGCGCGTCGCTCGACTTCGCCCGCGGCCTGCTCGAGCAGGGGCTCATCCCCGACGAGGCCACCGGCGCCCTGGTCACCCAGCTCTTCAACGAGGGCCTCGCCGCGACGGTGATCAACGGCCCGTGGTTCATCGGCGAGATCGACCCGTCCATCGACTACGGCGTCGCTGCGCTGCCCTTCGTCGAAGAAGCCGGCGGAGCCGCGGCCCCCTTCCTCACGGTCGAGGGGGCGCTGGTGAGCGCCTACGCCAAGCACCCCGCCGCCGCCGCCGACCTCGCGCGCTTCCTGGCCTCCCCCGAGGTGGCCATCGGGCGGGCGCGCGACGGGCGACAGGCCGTGGCCACGCTGGCCGCGTATGCGCACCCCGCGGTCGCCGGCGACCCCATCTTGGGCGCCTTCCGGGCACAGCTCGACCAGACCGTCCCCACGTCGAACGACCCCCGGATGGGCGCGACCTGGGAGCCCCAGGCCCGCGCCCTCCGCCGCGTGATGCGGGGCAGCCTCGACGGCGAGGTGGCCGCCCGCATCGCCCAAGAAGAATTCGAGGTCATCACCCGACCACCCCACGACCCCGCCAACCCGGTGCCGCTGCTGGTGCTGGCCGCCCTCGGGGCGGTGGGCGGGCTCGGCTGGCTGGGCCACGCGGCCTGGCGCCGCCGCGACGAGCTGCGCGCCCACCGCTTCGCCTACTTGACCGTGGCCCCAGCGGCGGTCGCGCTCACGGTGCTGGTGGTGGTGCCGTTCGCGGTGGGGGCCGCCGTGAGCCTCTTCGCCCACGCCGACGGGCAGTTCACCTTCGTGGGCCTGGCCAACTTCCTCGACATCCTGTTCGCCCGCGACTGGCCGGTGCGCAGCCCGCTGTCGTTCTGGTTCACGCTGGGCGTCACCATCCTGTGGACGGCCGCGAACGTGGTGGCCCACGTCGGCATCGGGATGGCGCTCGCGATGCTGCTGCGAGAGCCCTGGCTCAAGCTGCGAGGCGTGTACCGGGTGCTGCTCATCCTGCCGTGGGCGGTGCCCAACTACATCACCGCCCTCATCTGGAAGGGCATGTTCCATCGGCAGTTCGGGGCCATCAACAGCCTGCTCGAGGCCC
The DNA here is from genome assembly GCA_040264415.1 of Myxococcota bacterium. Taxonomy (GTDB): domain Bacteria; phylum Myxococcota_A; class UBA796; order UBA796; family UBA2385; genus M30B51. The sequence goes on along the minus strand of JBDQIL010000981.1, from coordinate 854 downwards.
TGGGGCTCGAGCCCGTGAGCTGGTTCTCGCAGTTCTCCACCGCCTTCGCCGCCAACCTGGTCACCAACACCTGGCTGGGCTTCCCGTTCATGATGGTGGTCACGCTGGGCGCCCTGCAGGCCATCCCGCGCGACCTCGAGCAGGCCGCCGAGGTCGATGGGGCCACCGGCTGGCAGCGCTTTCGCCACGTGACGCTGCCCCTGCTCAAGCCCGCGCTGCTCCCGGCGGTGGTGCTGGGGTCGGTGTGGACCTTCAACATGTTCAACATCATCTACCTGGTGAGCGGCGGCGAGCCCGACGCGTCCACCGAGATCCTCATCTCCGAGGCCTACAAGTGGGCCTTCGAGCGCGGCGACCGCTACGGCTACGCGGCCGCCTACTCCGTGCTCATCTTCGGGGTGCTGCTGGTCTACAGCCGGGGCACCAACCACCTGATGGGGCGAAAGGTGCTCTGAGGCGAGCCGACGCCTCTCGCGCGCCCAGAGGGCGCCACCCCTCAGCTGGGCTCGCCGTCTGCGCCATCGCCCCGTCGCACGGCCAGCAGCCGGTTGAGCAGATCGAACCAGATGGGCGCGCCGCCCGCCACGAACAGCGCGAACAGCGCGGTGCCGAGCACCCGCTTCCACCGGGTGTCGGCGCGCCACACCCCGCCAAAGCCCAGCAGCGACGTGCGGGCGGCGTCGGCCCGACGGCCCCACGCCGCGCGGGTGGCGCCCACACCATGGCCCAGGGTGTCGCGGTCGAGCACCGCGACGCGGGCCAAGGCGGCGCCGTCGCGCGCGGCCAGCAGCCGGGCGGGATCGGCGGTGTCGGGCACGCCCAGCTCGATGAGGGTCGCGGTCACCCACAACCGG
>JBDQIL010000980.1:0-2599 GCA_040264415.1 Myxococcota bacterium | reverse complement strand
TCGCCGAGGTGGCGGTGGCCTTCCTGGGGCCCGGGGCCATCTGGGGCGGCATCGGCTTCGCGGTGCTGGTGGCCGGCTGGACGGTCGTGGAGCGCCGCCTGGTCGACCCGTCGCTCAAGCCGCGGCTCGCCAAGGCCCAAGCCGTCCTGCGCGAGGCGCTCGACGACCTGCTGGGCCGCGACTTCGTGGCGGTCGTGGGGCCCGACCTGCTGATCAGCACCCCCGGCCTCGACCGCCTGCGGGGCATGGCCGACGCGCTCCAGAGCGCCGACCCCGACGCCCGGCTGCTGCTGGGCATGCAGGCCGAGATCGAACACACGCAGGCCCGCCTCGACGCGCACCTTGCCGCCCCGACCGCCCCCTGGACCGACGCGGGCCTCTCACCCGACATCGACCGGTGGCAGCGCGAGATCGACGCGCTGGGGTGACCGCGCGGGTCAGCCCTTCTCGAAGGTCCAGGTGGCGTCGCTGCCGTAGAACTCGCTGTCGCACTCCATCTCGTCGCCCTCGATGACGCAGTTCATGTCAAAATCCACGTCGTCGATGTCGATGTCCCAGTTGCCCTCGTCGCCCTTGGTGGCCTCGGCGTCGTAGCTGTAGCCCTCGGTGTACGACTCCTCGTCACAGGCGCCGCTGTAGCTGTAGCTGTAGGTCTGCCTGAACTCGCCGGTGACGGTGTCGCCATCCTTCTCGTCGAACTCGAGCCGGAACGACGTGGAGGAGGTGTAGGTGCAGCCGTCGTAGGTCTCGGAGTAGCCGTCGAGGATGGAGCTGTAGTCCTCGCCGTCGATCTCGAGGCCCGTGGCCAGCCAGTCGCCCATGATGCCGTCGCCCGAGCAGGCGGTGGTGGTGGTTGCGACCGTGAGGCTGAGCAGCAGCGTGGTGACGGGGACGGCGAACTGACGAGGGGACATGCGGGCTCCGGAGAGGGGCCGTCCTACTCCGACGGTGCCGACGGCGCAAGGCCGGTGACCACGCGGTCGGTGATCGAGAGGCCGCGGTCGATGATGCCGAAGCTCTCGGCGAGCTGGGCCTCGGTGATGCACAGCGGCGGGTTGCACATGAAGCTGCCCCACCGCATGAACGTGAACAGCCCGTTCTCGCGCAGGAAGGCGTTCAGCTCGCCCATGGCGGGGTGGCTGCCGTTGTAGGGGGCCATCGGCGTGCCGTCGCGGTCTTGCTGCAGGTCGACCATGCCGAACAGGCCGATCTGCCGGAAGGCCTTCACGGACGGGTGGCGCTCCTTGAGCCGCTCCATGTGGCCGCGCATCACCGCGCCCATGCGGGCGGCGTTGTCGACCAGGTCTTCGTCGAGCAGCACGTTGATGGCCTCGAGGGCGACGGCGCAGGCGAAGGGGTGGGCGTTGTAGGTCAGCCCCCCCCAGAACACGTGGTCGTCGAAGTGGCGGGCGATCTCGTCGCGCATGCCCACGGCACCGAGCGGCACGTACGAGCTGGTGAGGCCCTTCGCCATGCACACGATGTCGGGCACGATGGGGCCGTGCTCGAAGGCGAAGAGCTTGCCGGTGCGGCCGAAGCCCGCCATCACCTCGTCGCAGACCAGCAGGATGCCGTAGCGGTCGAGCAGCGCCCGCAGCCCCACCAGGTAGCCCTCGGGCGGCGGCAGGATGCCGTTGGTGCCCGTCACGGTCTCGATGAACATCGCCGCGATCTGGTCGGGGCCCTCGTAGCGGATGACCTCTTCGAGATAGGTGAGGTTGTTCTTGACGATCTCTGCGTCGTTCGACCCGAAGCTGTAGTCGTAGGGCCAGGGGTCCATCACCTTGACGAAGCCCGGCGCGCCCGGCTCGTTGGGGATGCGCCGGGGGTCACCCGTGAGCTGCATGCAGGCGTTGGTGGCGCCGTGGTAGCTGCGGTACCGGCTGAGGATCTTGAAGCGGCCGGTGTACTGCCGGGCCAGCTTGATGGCGTTCTCGTTGGCCTCGGCCCCGCCGAGCGTGAAGAAGACGGTGTTCATGGGCTCGGGGAGCAGGCTCGCGAGCTTCTTCGAGAGCGCGGCCCGCTGCGGCGTGGCCGAGCCGGGGAAGGCGTAGATGAGCCCATCGGCGGCGTCCTTCATGGCCTGCACCACCCGGGGGTGGCTGTGGCCGATGTTGACGCTCATCAGCTGGCTGTTGAAGTCGATCCAGGTCTCGCCGTCGGGCCCGTAGAGGTGGATGCCCTTGGCGGCGGTGATGGGCATGGGGGCCACCTTGCCGCGGGCGCTCCATGAATACAGGGAGTGGCGCAGGCAGGCGTCGATCATGGCCTGGGATTCGGGCGAGGGCTTGGTCATGGGGGCTCCGTCAGGCGGGGGAGGGGAAGGGTACTGCGGGAGGCGACCTGAGGGGGCTCAACCGCGCCAGACGTCGGCGAGCCGCAGGGCGTCTTCGAGCGCGGCGTCGAGCGCCTCGGCCGTGGCCTCGGCGGGCAGGTCGAGGTGCACGGCGCCGCCCTCGACCCGCGCCCCGGCGTGGCCCTGGATCACCGAGAGCAGGGGCTCGGTGGTGGCCTCGGTCAGCCAGCCCGCGGCCGCGTCGGGGCGGGCGGCGCGGGCCACGATGAGGCGCGCGAGGATGGGGTTGGCCAGCCGCACGGG
>JBDQIL010000979.1:0-2603 GCA_040264415.1 Myxococcota bacterium | reverse complement strand
TCGCCGAGAAGGACCTCCTCCTCTTCCACCGGTCCGACACGGTCGACGACGCCTTCGACTACCTGGTCGCAGCCATCGAGGCCGCCGAGACCGACGCGTAGGCTCCATCGACGAGCCCCGCTGCCCACCACCCTCCGCCCGCAGGAAGACCCCCATGGCCTTCGAGAGCCCCCTCCAGCTTCGCCGCCGCATGAAGCGCATGGTCGGCATCGGCGCCCGGAAGACCGAGATCATTCGCTTCCCCGTGACCTATGTGCTCCCCGACGGTTCAGAGCAGGTCGTCCAGGTGGAGGAGCACTACTCGCTGCTCATGGCCAGCCAGGCGCTCCCCAGCCCCATCAGCACGGGCCGACGGGCGGGCGGCACCTGCCCGGACGGCGGCTGCGCGCTGTGCCGGGTCGAGGTCATCGACGCGAGCGGTCTGTCTCCCCAGAACGACGCCGAGCGCAAGAGCATGCAGGCCCTGGTCGACGGCCAGCCCCACGAGGGCCGTGAGCGCGAGCCCGGTGACCCCATCCTGCCCACCAGTCGGCTGGCCTGCCACGCCAAGGTGCTCGGGCCCGGCGCCAAGGTCAAGGTGTACGAGCTCTTCGACTACACCAGCGTCAAGGGCGACCCCACGGGCAGCTGACCCCTCGGCGGCCCGGCCCCTCGAACCGACCACCATGAGGCTGACATGATCGACGAGACCACCCCTCTGTGCGATCTCCACATCCACGTCGGCGCGTCGGTGGCGCCCCACATCATGTGGTCGATCGCCCACCAGCAGGGCTTCAAGCTGCCGGTGAAGGACTACTGGGGCTTCGTCGAGCTCATCACCGTGAACCCCCGCAAGGTCAAGACCCTCGACGACTACCTGCGCATCCTCCACGAGTGGACCGAGCGCATTCAGTCGAGCCCGGCCGCCATCGAGCGCTCGGTCTACGAGATCATCGGCAAGGAGTACCGCGGGAGCCGGGTCGAGCAGATCGAGGTCCGCTTCAACCCCATGAAGCGGAACCTGGGCGGGCAGCGCGACCTCGACCACATCATCCACGCGGCCATCCGCGGCATGGACCGGGCGTGTCTCGAGTACAGCGTACGGGCCGGGCTGATCTTCTGCCTAGCGCGGGAGTTCGACCCCGAGGTCAACGAGGTCATCCTCGAGAAGGCCATCAAGTACCGCAGCCGCGGGGTCATCGGCATCGATCTGGCGGGCACCGAGAAGAACGCCGTCGAGCTCGACGAGAGCGTAGGCAAGTACGCCGAGATCTTCGAGCGGGCCCGGGCGGCGGGGTTGGGGACCACCATCCACACCGGCGAGACGGCGAACACGGCGGGCGAGGGCGTCATCGCCGTCGTGGACAAGCTCAAGCCCGACCGCATCGGCCACGGCATCCGCGCCGCGTACAACCGTGAGGCCCTCGACAAGCTCGCGGCGTCCGGGACCGTGCTCGAGATCTGCCCGACGTCGAACCTGCACACCCGCGCGGTGCGGCACCTCGAGGAGTTCAAGTTCATCCTCGGCGCCTTCCTCGAAGCGGGCGTGCCCTTCACCATCAACACCGACGGCACCTACCTCTGCAGCACCAGCCTGCAGCGCGAGTTCCGGTTGATGACCGAGTCGGGCATCCTCACGTCGGAGGAGGCAGAGACAGCGCGAAAGCGCGCCTTCACCGCAAGCTTCATCCAGTAGCCGCCGGCTCGCCCCTCAGAGCCGGTCGAGGCTCCAGCGGGCCTGCTCCGCGACGACTGGGTGGGGGTGGTCGAGCGCCCGAAGCAGCGCGGGCCGCCCGGCGGGGTCGCCCAGATTGCCCAGCACCAACGCCGCGTTGCGCTTCAAGCCCCACGCCTTCGCGCGTCGCAGGGGGCTGCCATTCAGGGCCCGGTCGATCGCGTCGTCATCGGTGGAGAGCACCCACTCGAGGTCGAGCCAGGCGTGCCCGGGTCGCGGCTTCAGATCGTCGTGCAGCGGCGTGGGCGGGGCGTGGTTGTGGGGGCAGACCTCCTGGCAGTCGTCACAGCCGAAGACCCACCGCCCCACCGCAGCCCGGTGGTGCTCGGGGATGGGGCCCCGGTTCTCGATGGTCATCCACGAGATGCACCGGCCGGCGTCGATCCGACCCGAGGTCAAGAAGGCGTCGGTGGGACAGGCGTCGAGGCAGCGGCGGCAGCGGCCGCAGTGCCGCTCCAGGTCTCCGCGCGGCGGGTCGGGTGGCAGCGCGACGTCGACCAGCCCCACCGCCAGGAACAGGTACGAGCCCTCGCCCGGCACGATGGTGCAGCAGTTGCGGCCCGCGAAGCCCAGGCCCGAGCGCTCGGCCCAGGCCCGCTCGATGAAGGGTCGGCTGTCCACGCCCCAGGTGCTGTCGATGCCCTGGCGGGAGAGGCGCTTGCGCAGGCGGGTGAGGCGCTTGCCGATCAGGTTGTGGTAGTCGCGGCCCCAGGCGTAGCAGGCCACCTTGCCGGTGAGCCCGCCGGGGTCGGCGGGGCGGGGCCACGCGTAGTCGAGACCCAGCACGACCGCCGACCTCGCGGTGGGGAGCATGGTGAGCGGGTCGGCGCGCTTGTCGCGGCCGCCCTCCATCCACCCCATGTCGGCGTGGAGCCCGGCCTCGAGCATG
>JBDQIL010000978.1:0-2610 GCA_040264415.1 Myxococcota bacterium | reverse complement strand
GAGGGATCCCGCCCGGAACCCGTGCATACGGACGTCGGGAAGATCCGGTTGAATCCGATGATCGGGAAGTCAGGCTTGAGGCGCGGCGGCGACGACCGATGGACAAGGCACGCACCCGCAGGAGCTCCCGCCATGTCGCCCGTCGAACAGCTGCACGCCTGGAAGGACGCCGCCCCTGGCTTCTGGGCGCGGCAGGTCAAACACCTCGGCCAGCTGCGGCACGTGGGCACCGCGCCCCGCCGCGTGAGCTTCGTCTTCGGCTGCCAGCGGTCGGGCACGAAGATGGTCATGCGGATCCTCGACAACAGCCCGGGCGTTCGGATCTACCATGAGAATCACGCGTCCGCGTTCTCCGACTTCGAGCTGCGGGGGGACCGGGTCATTCAGGCGCTGATCGCGGCCAGCCCCGCCCAGGTGCAGGTCTTCAAGCCCATCTGCGACAGCCACCGCGCCGACGACGTGCTCGACCGCCACCCTGGATCGCGGGCGCTCTGGATCTACCGAGACCCCCACGACGTCGCCTGCTCGGCGGTCGAGAAGTGGGGGTCGCACCAGCGCGAGGTCATCGACGCCCTGGTGACGGGCGACCTCGCCACCTGGGGCTGGCGCACGGCCGACGTGCCAGACGCCGCCAAGGCGGCCATCTCGGCGGCGTGGCGGCCCGATCTGACCGACCACGAGGGTGCCCTGCTCTTCTGGTACCTCCGCAACCAGTTCTTCTTCAGCCGCGGCCTCGACCGCGACCCCCGCGTGCGGCTCGTGCGCTACGCCGACCTGGTCCAGACCCCGGAGCAGACCTTCGCCGAGGCCTTCACCCACCTGGGCGCCACCTTCTCGGCCGACTGGGTGGAGCGCGTGCGGGCCTCGTCGGTGGGGCGCGCGACCCCGCAAGGATCCGAGGCCGTCCAGGCGCTGTGCGGGTCGCTGCTCGACCGGCTCGACGGCACCACCCCGCACCCGGTGCCGCTGGTCTCGCCGGTGCTGGTGCTCATCGACACCCTCGGCACCGGCGGCGCCGAGCGCTACGTGGTGACCGTCGCGAACTGGCTGCACGAGCGGGGCGTGGCCGTGACCGTGGCCTCGTCGGGCGGCGAGCTGGTGCCCGACCTGCACCCCGGCGTGCGCCACGTGCTCTCACCCCTGCGCCATGTGCGGGCCCCGGGGCTGCCCGAGGCCATCCAGTCGGTGCGAGAGACCATCCGGGCCTGCCAGCCCCGCGCCATCATCGGCAACTCGCTGGCCGTGACCCTGATCGCCCGCGGCGCGCAGCTGCGCCGCACCGTGCCCATCATCAACGTGGCCCACGGCTGGCCCGAGGACCGCTACAAGCGCGTGGCCCCGCTCATGCGGGTGGCCGACCGCGTGGTCGCGGTCTCGCCCGACGTGAAGCGCAAGCTGGTGAAGGGCGGCCTCGACGCGCCCCGCTGTGCGGTGGTCTTCAATGGGGTGGACTGCCGGCCGCTCGGGCGGAGGGCGGGGGCCACCCGCGCTGCAGCCCGCGCCGCCTTGGGCGCCGGCCCCGACCACCTCGCGGTGGCCATCGTCGGCCGACTCGAAGATCAGAAGGCACACCAGCACGTCATCACCATCGCGTCGATGCTTCGTGACCGGGTGCCCCGCCTGCGCTTCGGCATCGTGGGGGACGGCAGCCGCGGCGACGAGCTCGCCGCGCTCATCGACCAGCACGGGGTGGGCGACCGCGTGACCCTGGTGGGGCGGCGCGGTGACGTGCCCGACCTGCTCGGCTCCGCCGACCTCTACCTGAACTGCTCCGACTGGGAGGGCATGCCGCTCACCACCATCGAGGCCATGGCCTCGGAGCTGCCGGTGGTGGCGACGCGCACCGAGGGATCCGACCAGCTGCTCACGCCAGAGACCGGCGTGGTGGTGCCCGTGGCCGACCCCGCGGCCATGGCCGCCGCCCTCGAGCGGCTCGCCCTCGACGACGACGGCCGGACGCAGATGGGCGTCGCCGCCCGGGCCCGGGCGCTCGCGGACTTCAGCCACGAGCGCATGGTGCAGCAACTCGCCGACGTGGTGGCTGCCGCCGCCTGGCAGCTCCCCGAGGTCGCCGACCCGGCCGAGGAGGGACCGTGATTCAGGACGACTTCGCTGCGGCGTCTCCGGCGCCGATCTGCGCCAGCGCGGCCCACGCGGCCACCACCTGGCGCGGCACCGACGGGGTCGAGGCCCTGGCCTCGGAGTGGCGCCGCCTCGAGGTGGCGGCCGACGCCGCCCCGCTGCCGCTCGCCTTGGCCCGCGCCCGGGCAGCCGGTCGCGACAGCCGGCTGATCGCCATTCGCCACGGCGCCCGCCTCGTGGGGGTCTGGGGCTTCGAGGTGCGGCGCTTCGGCCCCATCGGCTGCGCCGTGCGCCTGGGCGGCGCCCTGCAGGCCAGCGATGGGCCCACGGTCGCCGCGCGAGCCGATGGCGCGGCCGTGGCCCGCGCCGCCTGGGTGGAGCTGCGTCGATGGACCGACGCCCACGCGGTCGACCTCGCGGCCCTCGAGCAGGGGTGCGCCGCGCTCACCCTGCCCCCGGTCGCGGCGGTGGCGGCGCCCTGTGCGCCCGCGCTGCGCCTCGAGGTGGGCGCGTGGTCGGGGCCCCCCG
>JBDQIL010000977.1:0-2612 GCA_040264415.1 Myxococcota bacterium | reverse complement strand
ATCGAGGGCATGGGGCTCCGGGGAACGGGTCCGGGGCGCTGGGACACCCAGACGGCGACCGGCGTTCCGTACCCCGCCGCGCCGGGGTGGCGCTCAAAAGTCGTCGTGCATGCCGGCGTTGGCGTCGAAGAAGCCGGCAGCCTCTTCGTCGACGTCGCGCTCGATGTACTCGATCTCGCAGAGCGACTCGACCGTCACGAGGATGTACTCGCCGCTCAGGGCGTCGCCGCTGCGCAGCGTCTCGGCCAGCACTTCGGTGAGCCCGCGGTCGCCCTCGAGGCTGTCCTCGAGCTGGCTGACGATCCCTTCAGCTTCGACGCCGGTGACCTCGACCGCGACGGCCTCCATGTGCTCGATGATGGCCTCGGCTTGTTCGTCGGGGGTCGACGTGCCGTCGAGGCGGTCGCAGTAGGCGTCGAGGGAATCGACCAGCAGGGTGCGCCAGGCGTGGGGGAGCTCGATCATGGGGCCTCCATGGGGGCGGAGGGGCGCATAGCGAAGGCCGCCCGGCGTGGCAAGCCGGCTTGTCCACCCGAGGCCCGCAGGGTACGCCGGCGCATGTCCACAACGGCCCCCCACACGCTCCCCGGCTTCATCGAGGCCCTGCCCAAGACCGACCTCCACGTGCACCTCGACGGTTCGGTGCGCGAAGCCTCGCTCATCGAGCTGGCCAGAGACCGTGGGATCACCTTGCCGTCGTACACGGTCGAGGGGCTCAACGAGCTGGTCTTCAAAGACGCCTACGCGAACCTCGAGGAGTACCTCGTGGGCTTCGCCTACACCTCGGCGGCGCTGTGCGACCCCGAGTCGCTCGAGCGCGCCGGCTACGAGCTGGCCTGGGACAACATCAACGAGGGCGTGCGCTACGTCGAGGTGCGCTTCGCGCCGCAGCTGCACATGCACGACGGCATGAGCTTCGATGACGTGATGCTGGCCGTGGACAAGGGCCTGGCCCGCGCCCGCGCCGAGCACGAGCGGTCGGCCGATGTGGTCACCGATGGGCAGCCGCCCTTCCGGTACGGCATCATCGTCTGCGCGCTGCGGTGGTTCAACGGCGACTTCTCTCGGTGGTACGGCCAGCTCTGCCGGCTGCTGCAAGACGCCCCCGAGACCCGCGTCTTTCGCACGGCGTCCACCGAGCTCGCCCGCGCCGCGGTGCGCTGCCGCGACGAGCACGGGCTGCCCATCGTCGGCTTCGACCTCGCCGGTCGCGAGGACGGCTACCCCGGCCACCACCACAAAGAGGCCTTCGCCCACGCGCACAAGAACTTCCTGAAGAAGACCGTGCACGCCGGCGAGGCCTATGGCCCCGAGAGCATCTTCGGCGCGATCACCGCGCTCTACGCCGATCGCATCGGCCACGGCTACCACCTGTTCAGCCCCGAGCTGTGCGGGCCCGGGGTGACCGACGCGGCCGACTACGTGCAGCGCCTCGGCCGCTACATCGCCGACCGCCGCATCACCATCGAGGTGTGCATCACCTCGAACATGCAGACCAACCCGACCATCGGCGACGTGCGCAACCACGCCTTCCAGCACATGCTCGATGAGCGGCTGTCGGCCACGCTGTGCACCGACAACCGGCTGGTGTCGCACACCACCGTCAGCCGCGAGGTCAAGCTCGCGGTCGACGCCTTCGACATGACCGCCGCCCAGCTGCGCAACACCATCATCTACGGCTTCAAGCGCAGCTTCTTCCCGGGGTCGTACACCGAGAAGCGGTCGTACGTGCGGCAGATCATCGACTACTACGATCGCGTGTCGGCCGAGCACGGGGTGACCTGAGCCGGCCCCTTACCTGACAGGTCATGGGCCGCGGGGGCGGCCCCGGTGAAGGATGGGGTGTCCCCCCCCACCCGGAGCTCCCATGACCCGCCAGATCTTCGCCATCGCCCTGCTGGTGCCCTTCGGCGCCTTGACCGTCTACGCCGTCGCCCAGGTGGGCTTGGGTGGCATCTTGGGCGCCGTGCTGGCCGGCCCGGGCGCCTGGCAGGTGGGCGCCGACCTCGTGGTCGCGCTGGCGCTGGTGCTCAGCTTTCTGGTGCCGGACGCGCGGCGGCGGGGCCGCAGCCCCTGGCCGTGGGTGCTCGCCACGGCGGCCCTGGGCTCGATCGGGCCCCTGCTCTACCTGGCCACCGTCCGGGGCGGTGAGGCGGGCTCGGGGGCCCCTGTCGCGGGCGCGTGAGCCGGTCAGCCCGGCGGGAGCGGCACCGCCATGAGCTCGCGCGGCTCGAGCTTGTGCAGGCCGCCGCCATAGACCCGGCCTGCGGCGGTCAAGGTGTCGACCGGCACGGTGTTCAGCCACCGCCACACGGCGTCGAGCTGGGCGTCGGTGGGCCCGCCGTCGGGCCACGCGTCGGGGCGCGGGCTGAGCAGGAGCACGTTGTTGGTGGCGATGGCGCGGCTGCGGTTTCGCAGCACCCGGAAGGGGCGCGCCTCGCCCTTGGCGCGTCCCATGTAGGTGCAGACCAGCGGCGCCGGGGGCCGCGCCTCTTGGCGGGCCCACGGGTCGCGTCGGCTGCCGAGGGCGCCCTGGCCCCCGGTGGGCTCGGCGGCGCGGCGCAGCGCGGCCAGCGCGGGGGCCTGGTGGTCGAGCTGGGCCAGGGCTACCT
>JBDQIL010000976.1:0-2622 GCA_040264415.1 Myxococcota bacterium | reverse complement strand
GGCACCCCCAGCTCGTCGAGCCGGGGCATGTCCACGACCAGCCCGTCGCCCACCCGCGACACCGCCACCTCGCCCACGTTGAATGGATCGAGGTAGTCGCCGATCAGCGCGTCGAGGCCGGCGGGGTCGACCGCGTAGGTGGGGGGCGGCCCCGCGTCACCCAGGTCCACCAGAGACGAAAACGCGGCGGCCACGCTGCCGCTGAAGTCGTCGCCATAGCCGTTGCTCAAGATGCTGACGCCGAAGCCGTGGTCGGGCAGCATCGAGAAGGTGGAGGTGTGGCTCAGCGTGTTGCCGCCGTGCGACCACACCGGCGTGTCGTAGGTGCCCTCGGGGGTCTCCCAGGCGTCGTGGACGAAGAGGCCGTAGGCATACGCGCCGGGAATGTCGGCGTAGAGCGGGGCGTGGGGGGTGGTCAGCAAGGCGTGCAGGTCGGGGGCGAGCACCGCGGCGTCGCCGTTCAACAGGAAGCCCATCAGCCGGGCCTGGTCGAGCGCCGTGGACCACACCAGCCCCGCCGGCCGCACGAAGCCGTGCTCCCAGTGGTCGTCAAACGCGACCGGCCCGATGGAGCCCCGGCCGGTGCCGTTGTCGTAGCCGACCCCCGTGGCGCGGTCGTCGTCGAGGGCGACCGCCGACCGCCGGGCCACGGTGCGGTCCATGCCCAGCGGAGCGAAGAGGTCGTCTTGCTGCCGGTCGGCCCACGCCGCGCCGCTGAAGGCCTCGTCCATCAGGCCCGCGACCGCGTGGTTGGGGTTGGCGTAATTCCAGACCCGGCCCGGGGGCACGAGCGGGTAGGCCTGGGCCGCGAAGTCGCCGAGGGTGTAGCTTCGCAGCACCGAGTCGGTGGTGTCGGTGGCCCAGGGCGTGAGGTCGACGATGCCGCCCTGGTGACTGAGCAGCTCGTGGACCGTGGCCGCCTCGAAGCCCGGCGCGAGGTCCATGGCGAGGTCGGGGACCGCGGCAGACAGCGGCGTATCGAGCGCGGCGCGCCCCGCCTCGACTTGCTGCAGAAGCCCGATGGCGGCGAGCTTCTTCGTGTCGGAGCCGATCATGAAGCGGGTGTGGGGGCCCACCGCGACGTCGCCTTGGGGGTCGGCCGTGCCGAAGCCCCCCACCCACACCGCCTCGCCGTCCATCCACACCGCGACCTGGGCGGCCGTGGCGTGGTTGGCCGCCAGGTCGGACTCGATGGCCGCGGCGAGCGCTGCGAAGCGGGGGTCGAGGGGCTCGGTGCCGTCGGCGCCATCCGAGCCATCTCCTCCATCAGACCCGGCGGTGCCGTCGTCGCCGTCGGCCACGGTGGCCCCCCCGCCGGGTCCGCCGGCGTCTTCCGGAGCGCAGGCGGACAGGGAGATCACGGCCAGCGGGAAGACGGGCAGCGCGAGCAGCAAGCGGGGCAGGGGACAGCGCATCCAGACACCTCCGACGTCGAGCCGGTGGCGGCCCACGTCCGCTCCGCTAACGAGCGGCAGCGGGCGACGGCGGGCGACGGCGGGCCTCCACCCGGTCGAGCAGCGGGCTCAACCACGGCCCGAACAGGACCGGGTAGAGCGCGAGCATCCCCCACGAGAACATGCCCAGCTTCATCAACACCGCGATCCCGAGGTGCATGAGCAGGCCCACGCTGGCCCACAGCGGCGCCCACCGGGTGAGCATCAGCGGCGCCCCCAGCTCGAGCGCCATCGTGGCCCACCCGCCCACGCGAAAGAGCGGCATCAGGCGCCGCAAGACGGGCAGGTCGGGATCGAGGCGGGCGTCGAGCGGTGAGGTCATGATGCGGAACAGGTGGGGATCGCCCTGAGGCGTGAACCAGCCGCCGGTGCCCAGCTTGGCGAAGCCGGCCGACAGGTAGATGAGCATCAGCAACCACCGCAGCACGTCGGCCACCCAGGCCGTGGTCTCGCGCACCGGCGCCCGACCCCGCAGCCGGTTCGCCAGGGCGTAGCAGCGATGGGCCTGACTGAACATCAGCAGCAGCAGCGCCGTTCGAATGACGCGATCGACCGCCCGGTCGCCGGCGGGGTTGAGCGCGCCGAGCTGGGCGTAGGCGAGCACCCCGAGCAGCGTAGCGGGGCGCACCCAGAGCCCGACCGCCACCAGCGCCATGCAGACCGCCGTGACGCCGTACAGCGCCGGGCCCACGCCGGGGCCCAGGTCGGCCAACCAGTACCCCGACCCCGCGAAGATCGAGAGCCCTCCGTGCTCGTGGAGCACGAAGTAGTCGGGCACCAGCCCCACCCACGCGAGGCTCGCCAGGTCCCCCAGCACGCACACGGCCATGAGGATGCGGGTCAGCGCGAGCAGGCGGTTGTCGTAGGGGCGGGAGCGGCGCTCGACCCACCGGCTCCACAGGTTGAGGATCATGGCGAGGCCTCCTCGACCGGCTGGAGGTCGGCGTCGAGGAAGGTCACCTGCCAGTCGGGGGCGCGGCAGACCGCGCCGTGGTGCACGACGGAGGGGCGGCCGCCGCGGGACTGGCGGGTGGCCCGCATCTCGACCTCGCGCGGCCCGAGACCGTCGGCCAGCGCGCGCTCCACCACCAGGTCGCAGACCACGCGAAAGTTCGCGGCGCCCGGCTTCTCGGCCACCCGCTCGACGATGGGCCGAAAGCGCCGGTGG
>JBDQIL010000975.1:0-2629 GCA_040264415.1 Myxococcota bacterium | reverse complement strand
GCTGGTGGTGCTCGACACCGTGCGGGCCGACCACCTGTCGACCTACGGCTATGGGCGCCCGACGTCGCAGCAGCTCACGGCCCTGGCCGACGCGGGCGTGCGCTTCGACGACGCCACCGCGCCAGCCACCTGGACCTGGCCGAGCCACGCCTCGCTCTTCACCGGCGCGCCGCCCTGGGTGCACGGCGCCCGCATGCTCGCGACCGGCGACGCCTCGCCCGCCGGCACCTGGACCTTCGGGCGGCTCGATCCGGCGCTGCCCACCCTTGCGGAGCGGCTGGGAGCCGCCGGCTACCGGGTGGAGGCCCACAGCAGCAATGCGCTGCTCGAACCCAGGCTCGGGCTCACGCGGGGCTTCGACCCGGCCTGGTCGCACGGCAACGACGACGGCGCCACCGTGGCCGCGGCCATCGCAGCCATGCGCGCCGAGGATCCGCGCCCGCTCTTCCTCTTCGTCAACCTCATGAGCGCGCACGCCCCCTATATGGTGGCCGACGGGGTGCCCTGGTCGGCGCCCCACGCCGCCACCTTGGCCGACCCCCCGCCGTGGGCTGCGCCGATGGTGGAGGAGCAGGCCGGGGCCCGCGGCCTCGACCCCACCCACACGGTCGGGGGCGCGCGGATCGACTTCTTGTACCAGCGCGGCGCCCACCCGATCCCGGCCGAGGGCCTGGCTGCGCTGTCCGACCTCTACGACGGCGCTCTGGTGCGCCTCGACGGCGCCCTGCAGCGCCTCGTGGGGGGCTGGATCGAGACGGGCCGGGCCACCGACGTGATCGCCGTGACCAGCGACCATGGTGAGCTGCTGGGCGAGCACGGCATGCTGCAGCACTGCTGCGTGCCCTACCCCGAGCTCACGCGGGTGCCCCTGGTGCTGGCGGCGCCGGGGCGGCTGCCGGCCCGCACCACCGTCGAGGCGCCGGTGCAGATGCACCAGCTCTACCCCACCCTGCTCGAGCTGGCGGGGGTGGCCGACGCGCCGCCGGGCTCGCTGGTCGCCGTCGCGAACGGGCAACCGAGCCCCGCTCCCATCCAGGCCCGCGCGTGGCCGCCGTCCGGGTGGGCCCGCCACGGGGGCCGCACCGGCACGCCGTGGACCCTGCACCGCGAGGGGACGCTGGCCGCGCTCATCCCCGACCAAGGCGACCCGCAGCTCTACGACCTGTCGTCCGACCCCGGCATGACCACCGACCTCGCCGCCGCCCGGCCGGCCGACGTGGCGCGCCTGACCGCCGCCGCGCGCGCGCAGGTGACCGACGGCCCCCTGGTGCCCCTCGACGTGCCCGCCGACGACGCCCGAATGCTCGAGCTGCTCGGGTACGTGGAGTAGGCGCGGGGCCCGCTACGCGCGCGCGCCCGGCTCGGTCAGCGGAGCCACGAGCCCGTCGAGGCTGGGCTGCACGGCGCCGTCGTGGATGGGCAGCACCGCCGCCGGCAGCGCGTCGGTGAGCGTGTGACCGTCGTCGGCCAGCCCGTCGAGGAAGGCGTCGAGGTGCCGCATGGCGTCTGGGACCACGTCGTGCAGGACCACCACGGCGTGCGGGTGAGCCGCCACCTGGGCGCGGGCCGTGGCCACCCAGCCGTCGGGGTCGCGCCAGTCTCCCGGCACGGCATTCCACAGCACGGCGGTCATCTGCTCGGCCACCAGCCAGTCGACGCTGGCGCGGCTGAACAGGTGCGGGCCCAGGTGACCGCCTCCCCCGAAGGGTCGAAACCACCGCGGACCGGACCACAGGGGATCGAGCAGGGCCTGGGTGCGGGCCAGCTCACGGGCGACCGCGTCGGGTCGGGGATCTTCGCCCAGGGGCGTCTCGTGGGAGTAGGAGTGGTTGCCCAGGCGGTGTCCCGCGTCGCGGACGCGGCCCGCCAGCGCCCGGCCCTCGGGGGTGGCGAGGTGCTTGCCCAGCACGAAGAAGGTGGCGGTGACGCCCCGGCGGCTGAGCACCTCGAGCACCCGGGGGGTGCCGACCGGGTCGGGCCCGTTGTCGAAGGTGAGGTGCACGGCCGCCATGCGCTACTCCGCCGCCCGCTGTTCCCGCATGCGCCGGTACTCGTTGTTGGCCACGGTGACGCCCGCGAGCCACTTCTCGAGGTCGGCGTGAGCGGTTCGGGCGTGCTTCTCCATGATCTCCACCGTCTCGGGCACCTTGGTGGTCAGCTCGACCTGCATCCCGTTGGGGTCGTGCAGGTAGATGCTGTAGCAGTAGCCGTGATCGATGAGCATGTGGGGGTAGTCGGCGGCCGCGAGCTTGTCGCGGTAGGCGAGCACCGCGTCTTTGCTCTCCACCTCGAGGGCGATGTGGTGGTCGAAGGGGTCTTGGTTGCCCCGGATCTCGGAGGGCTTGTAGAGGCCCTCTTGGAACTGGAAGAAGGCGAGGGCGGTGCCGTCGGCGAACTCGAAGAAGCAGTGGATGTAGTTCGAGGGCTCCTCGGTGACCGGGTCGGTGGTCTCGACGAAGGTGCCGATGAGGGGGCAGCCCAGCACGTCCTCGTAGAAGGCGCGGGTGGCCTCCATGTCGGCAGTGCGGAAGGCGTGGTGGTGGAACTGCTTCACGGGGATCTGGGCGCGGCGGGCGTGGGTCGCTGCGGACTCCTTCATGGGGCACCTCGGGTGTGGGTGTGGGTGGTC
>JBDQIL010000974.1:0-2629 GCA_040264415.1 Myxococcota bacterium | reverse complement strand
GCCGACCCCGACGTCCGGGTCTGGCTGGTCGGCGCAGGGGGACGCTTCCCGGCCGGCGATGTCCCGCCGGGCACCTACGCGATCCAGGCCTTCTTCGATCCGATGCAGTCCACCGAGGCGGGCTCGGTCACGGTGAAGGCCGGCGATCGGCTCACGATCAGCTGCTCGACCGGCATGGCCATGTGCTCGGCGACGCCGCGGTAGGCTCTCGACGGGCGCGCGCGGGTCGCCCGCGGGCCCATCCTCTGCTCAAGGAGCGACGGACATGGCCACTCCGGACCCCCTGGTGCGACAGTGCGCGCGGTGCGGCGCGCCCGCCGTGGTCACCACAGCCGCGTGGTCCCACACCCACTTCGGCATGAACACCGGCGCGGTGACCCGCGACTGTCGCTGTCAGGCCTGCGGCGTCCGGGTCACGCTGCGGGCGCGCGCGCGCCTCACCGGATTCGCCATCGCGGGCGTGTTGCTGCTCCCCACCTGCATCGGCCTGCCCATCCTGGGGCTGACGTGGTGGTGGTGGCAGCAAGAGGCGCGCAACCCCGTGGTGCCCGGAGCGCCACAGCCGGTGCGGCGCTTTCGCGACGGACCGCCCCTGCGGCGCTGCGGCGCCTGTCGCGAGCTGGCCGCCGCCAAGACCATCACCCGCAACCGCACCAACGGCCTGCCCACCGGCACCGAGTACGGCTACGTCTGCGGCGGTTGCGGGGCCCGCTTCACGGTGGAGAGCCCGTGGGGGCATGTCTTCTCGGCCATGGCGGGGGCCCTGGTGACCGGCATCGCGGTGGCCTTCGCCATCTGGGGGGAGGGCTGGGGGTGGCGCATCGGCGGCACGGCGGTCTTCGGCCTCGGTGCGCTCTTCGTCGGCGTTCAGAGCTCCCTGCGGCTGTGGCGGCGGGTGCGAAACCCGGCGGTGGTGGTCCCGCTGACGAGCGGCCCCTCGCCCGACGGGCCTCCCTCGTCCGGGCCGATCTCGCGGGCGCAGGACGGCTGATCGGATCAGCTGCGGTCGTCCACCGTGTCTTCGGGCCGCAGCACCAAGGAGAAGTTGCCGCCGCCGTCGGACCGCACGAGGTCGGTTCGTACGCCTGCGTCGCGCAGGCGCCCGCGCAGCCGGCTGAGGAGCACGTCGAAGCGCCGACGCAGCTGGTGCCGATCGCCGCCATCCGGCCACAGCCCCGCGGCCAGGTCGGCCCATGGGAGACCCGTCCGGGCCTGGGCGAGCTCGGTGAGCAGGCGGGCGGCGTGGCCGTTGAGGGTGGTGGTGGGCTGGCCGGACCGGTGGATGTGGGCGCTGTCCCAGTGCAGCTCGAGCCGCAGCGGGGCCTGCACGGCGCCCGCCTGGCGGGTGCGGTCCTCGCCCGCGCGCTGGAGGGCGATGGGCACCACCGCGAAGCGCTGCCCCTCGACCACGAGGGACCAGCCGGGCTCGAGCGGGGCCTCGGCGCCGCCGGGGCGCCGCACCCGCCACGCGGCCCCGTCCGACCAGAAGGCGGCGGCATGGCCGGGCCGCAGCCCCGGCACGAGCGCCGGCTGGGGCTGCAGCATGAGGCAGCAGGCGCCGGGCAGCGGCTGTCGCGGGAGCCCATCGCCTTCGAGGCCCAGCACGTGGTCGGGCAGCGCCACGGCGCGCACCTCCACCTCGAGGTCGCGCGCGAAGGCGATCCGCTGCCCCGCTTCGAGCACCAGCTCTTTGCTTGGCTTTCCGTCGAGGGCGAACAGCCTGCGGAGCGCCAGCAGGCGCAGCTGCCCGGCGCGCAGGCTCACCAGCGCGTGGGCCTCGCTCACGCGGGGATCGCTGAGCGGCAGCGCGGCCGACCAGAGCCGCCCGATCACGTCGCCGTGCCCGAGGATGTGAACCCGCCCGTCGGCGGTGGCGAGGTGGACGCATGCGTGCATGCCGTCAGCATCCCACGGCGCTGCCGCGGTCGCGCCGATAGCCCTTCGCCATGGCCCCCTCGGACTCCGACGCCGCCTGGCCCGACCGCTCGCTGCCGCAGGCGCTCAGCGGCGAGTGGGCCACCGACGCCCCCCCCTGGGCGACGGACTCCGCTACGTCCGCGGCCCGGTGCTGGGCGAGGGCGGAATGGGCACCGTGTTCCTCGCCGACGATCGGCGGCTGCGGCGGCAGGTCGCGCTGAAGCAGGCCCGCGGCGAGCCGTCGGGCGCCGCCGCCCGCCAGATTCGTCACGAGGCCCGCATCACGGCCGCCCTCGACCACCCCGGGATCGTCGCGGTCTACGACCTGGGCGCCGACCCCGACGGCCGCCCCTGGTACACGATGCCGGTGGTGCGGGGTCGCAGCCTGCGGCAGGCCCTCGACGCGGCGGTCGACCGGCCCGCCCGGATGCGGCTGCTTCGGCCGCTGCTGGGCGCCTGCGAGGCCGTCGCCCACGCCCACCTGCGCGGCGTCGTTCACCGCGATCTGAAGCCCGACAACCTCATGCTCGGCCCGCTGGGCGAGGTGCAGGTGATGGACTGGGGGCTCGCAGCCCCGGTCGAGGGTGGGGGCGGCTGGGACGCCGTGCTCTCCGCGGTGGTCGAGCCCCAGCCCGACGTCGCCGTGGGCACCCCCGCCTACATGAGCCCCGCCCAGGCCGGCGGCGCGCCGCCCTCCCCCCGCGACGACGTC
>JBDQIL010000973.1:0-2637 GCA_040264415.1 Myxococcota bacterium | reverse complement strand
GGTCGAGGCGGGGGGGCAACGGGGCGGCACCCTGGTCGAGCCGCTGCCGCAAGGCGCCCAGGTGCTCGCGGGCCTCGCCCAGCTTGAGGGCGGCGGTGCCCAGGCAAGCGGAGTTCAGCCAGAGATCGAGGATCTCACTCCCATCTCCGTAGGCGCGGATGCGGCAGGCCACGTCGGGCTGGAACGGCTGCGGGCGCACGGCGTGGATGCGCGGGTCGAAGGCGTCGCGCACGCCGAAGTTGCCCTCGAGGCTCAGCGCGCAGGCCAGCTCGGACTGGCGGAGCACGAACGAGGCGTCGTGCAGGGCGAGGCAGCCCATGGCGGCCATGAACTGGGTGCCGTTGTTGAGCGCGAGCCCCTCTTTGGCGGCCAGCGTGACCGGCTCGAAGGCCCAGCCCTGCTCTGCGGCCACCGCGGCGAAGGCGGCGCCCTGGGGCATGGGGGCGAAGTCGTCCACCGAGGCGGCCCGCCGGGCCGGCCCGCGGGTCTCCCCCGACCACGGCAGATACAGCCCGTCGGGGTCGCCGATGATGACCAGGGCGAGGTGCGACAGCGGCGCGAGGTCGCCCGACGCGCCCACCGAGCCCTGCTCGGGCACGTAGGGGTAGACGTCGGCGTTGAGGATGCCGAGCACCTGCTCGACCACGTGCACCCGGATGCCCGAGTTGCCGCGACACAGGGTGTTGGCCCGCAGCAGCAGGGCGGCGCGCACCACCTCCTCGGAGAAGGGCCGGCCCACCCCGCAGGCGTGGCTGCGGATGAGGTTGCGCTGCAGGCGAGCGGTCTCGGCGGGCTCGATCACCACGTCGCGCAGCTTGCCGAAGCCGGTGGTGAGCCCGTAGACCTTGATGGACGCCTCGAGCAGCACCTCGACCATGGCG
Organism: Myxococcota bacterium; assembly: GCA_040264415.1. Taxonomy (GTDB): domain Bacteria; phylum Myxococcota_A; class UBA796; order UBA796; family UBA2385; genus M30B51. Next base: position 1,756 of record JBDQIL010000973.1, on the reverse strand, counting down.
CGGCAGCGGGCCATGCGGGTGGCCGCGTCGGGCGACAGCGTGACCCGGCGGCGGTGCCGGGCCACGGCCACCACGTCGGCCACGGTGAGGTCGGTGCCGTTGAGCACCAGGGGGGGCTGGCCAGAGAGGTCGTCGGCGAAGCGGATCATGCGGGGTCTCCGGTGGCGATGCCCAGGCAGGCGGCCAGCTGGGCGGGCGCGCAGCGGGCGCGGGTGTCGCGGGCGAGGTCGATCACCTCGAGGTCGTGGGCGCCCACCACGACCGACCAGCGGGCGGCGCGGTCGCGGGCGGCGGAGACCGGATCGCCGCCCGGCGACCACGACAGCGCGGCCGCCACGCCCAGCGACCGGATCTGGTCGGCCACGCGGGCGCTGTCGGTGGCGCGGTCGGGGTGACCGCACACCACCAGGGCGAGCGCGGGGCCCGCGGGGGCGGCGGGCAGGGCAGCGGCCACGCGCTCGACGCCGAACGACAGGCCCACGCCGCCCAGCCCGCCCTCCAACCACCCGGCGGCGGCCAGGGACTGACCCCGGATGCGCGCGGTGACCGCAGCCCGGCGCTGAATCCAGTGGTGCAGATCGTCATAGCGACCACCGCCGGCCACGTCGGAGAAGGCCGAGCCGGTCGCGTCGGTGTGCACCTCGAAGCTCACGCCCGTGTAGTAGGCGATGCCACGGCTCGCGGTCGCGCTCACCTCGAGGGGGGCGTCTCGCAGCGTCGTGAGCTGGTCGCAGAGGTCGGAGAGCGCGTCGAGTGCCGCGCGCGCGGCGGCGCCGGTGGCGAAGGGGCGAAGGGCCGGCAGCACATCGGCCGGCGCGCCCGACTGGTCGGCCAGGACGAGCAGCCGATCGGCCTGCGGGTCGGTCAGCCCGAGGCGCTCGCACCACACCCGCCGCAGCCAGGCGGCGTGGGCCTCCGGGAGCTGCCGGGCGAGGTCGGCGGGGTCGGCGGCCGAGAGGTCGGCCAGGGCCGGGAAGGCGTCGCGGTCGGCGTCAGAGGCGCGGCGGGCCAGCTCGGGGCCGCGCGCGGCGGCGTACCGCGCCCACACGTCGGGGGCGGCCCGCGCCTTGTCCCGCAGGCGGGTGGCGCGCTCCAGGCCGAAGGCGACGGCACGCCGGGCGGCCTCGGGCACGCCCAGGTCGGCGAGGATGGCCCGGCACAGTCCGGCGTGGCCCAGCCGCAGCCGCCAGTCAGCCAGGCCGAGCGCGGCGGCGCCGTCACAGGCCAGCAGCAGCATCTCGAGGTCGGCGGGGCCGGTCGGTCCGCCCACCAGCTCCACCCCCACCTGCGTGAACTCGCGCAGCTGCAGGGGGCCCACGCCCAGCTCGCGGAACACCGAGCCGCCGTAGTGCAGCCGCAGCGGCAGATCGGGCGCCGTGCGCTGGTCGGCCAGGGCCGAGACCACCATGCGAGCCACGGGCGCGGTGAATTCGGGGCGCAGGGCCACGTCGTTGAGGGCCTCGGAGGGAGGCAGCGGCTGGTCGCCCAGCGGCCCGTCACCCAAGGGAGCGCCGCGGGCGGCGAACTCGGCGGAGTCGGCCAGGCGCGCGAGGATGAGGCCATGGAACATGGCGTCGCCGATGCGCTCGCGGTGGTAGAGGTCGAGGTATTCGAGGGTGGGCACCTCGACCGGCGTGTAGCCGTGAGCCTCGAAGACCCCGCGCAGGCGGTCGCCGATGGCGCGGGCCTGGCGGGCCGGGCCGCCCACCCGGTCGGCGAAGCCCCGGGGGCGGGTGAACGCCGCGGCGTCGAGGGG
>JBDQIL010000972.1:0-2638 GCA_040264415.1 Myxococcota bacterium | reverse complement strand
TGGGCTGTTCACCCAGTAGCCATAGATAATGAGTGCGGTCTTCGCGGGCTTGCGTCATTGGCGCGCACAGCTTGCGACAGAGGCGCGCACAGCGGGCACCGCGGGGGTGGCCCGAGTTTTAGGAAACATTCTCTGAGCGCAGACGAGGCCAGGGGAACGTAAGCCAACAGATGCAGCAGTTGCGAGCGCTGCTCAACACGCTCTTTGGCATCATCTATGTCATGACCGAGGCCGCGCGCGCGGGCTACCGACCCGGCAGCCCCGACTGGGCGAACCTGGGCCAGGGGGCTCCCGAGACCGGGCCGCTCCCCGGGTCACCGCCCCGCATCTCCCGCATCGACCTGACCGATGACGACCATGAGTACGCGCCGGTCGACGGCCTCTCGGAGCTGAAGGAGGCGGTCGCCGCGCTCTACAACCAGCGCTACCGCCAGGGCCGCAAGAGCCAGTACACCGCCGAGAACGTGGCCATCTCGGCGGGCGGTCGCCTGGCCCTGACCCGGCTGGTCTCGACCCTCGGCCGGGTCAACGTGGGGCACTTCCTGCCCGACTACACCGCCTACGAAGAGCTGCTCGGCGCCTTCGGCACCTTCGTCCCCATCCCGGTGCTGCTCGACCCCGACCGGCAATACGCCTTCACCGCGGCCCAGCTGCGCGACGAGATCCTGGGGCGCGGCCTGAGCGCGGTGCTGATGAGCAACCCCTGCAACCCCACCGGAAAGCTGCTCTACGGCGATGCCCTCGAGGGCTGGGTGCGGACCGCCCGCGACCTCGGCTGCGCGCTCATCTTCGATGAGTTCTACAGCCACTACACCTACACCGGCCCCACGCTCACCAGCTCGGCCGCGGCGTGCGTCGATGACGTCGATCGCGACCCGGTGGTGCTGGTCGACGGCCTCACCAAGAACTGGCGCTATCCGGGCTGGCGGGTCTGCTGGACCGTGGGGCCCAAGGCCATCATCGAGGCGGTGGCGTCGGCGGGCAGCTTCCTCGACGGCGGCTGCCCGCGTCCGCTCCAGAAGGCCGCGCTGCCCCTGCTCGAGCGGTCGGTGGCCGACGCCGAGGCCCAGGCGCTGCAGCACAGCTTCCGCGCCAAGCGGCGGGCCATGCTCGAGGGCCTCGACCGGCTAGGCGTGTTGGTCAACCACGTCCCCCAAGGTGGCTTCTACGCCTGGGGCGACCTGTCGCGGCTGCCCGCTGGGCGACGCACGGGCATGGACCTCTTCCGGGCGGGCCTCGAGGCCGGCGTCATCGTGGTGCCGGGCGAGTTCTTCGACATCAACCCCGGGCAGCGCCGGCCCGACCGGCCCGGGCGCTTCACCCAATACGCGCGCTTCAGCTTCGGCCCCGGGATCGACGTGGTGGAGCGCGGGCTGGCCGCCCTCGAGCGCGCGCTGCGCTGAGCGCGGGCGCGGCGGGGGCGCGGCGGCTACCATGCTGCCATGCAGCACCTCCGCGATCGCACGGCCGTGATTACGGGCGCAGCGTCTGGCATCGGCCGGGCCCTCGCCCTCCACCTCGCCCGCGAGGGCATGCGCCTCGCGCTGGTCGACCGCGACGGCGACGGCCTCGACGAGACCATCCGCCTCGTGGGCGAGCAGGGCTCGGCCCAGCCAGCAGGGCGCGTCTCTCGCCACGTGCTCGACGTGTCCGACAAGGCGGCCATGCTCGCGCTCCCCGACCAGGTGGTGGCGCAGCACGGCGGCGTCCACCTCGTGGTCGCCAACGCCGGCGTCACGGCCACCCACGCCTTCCACGAGCACAGCCTCGAAGACTTCGAGTGGGTGATGGGGGTGAACCTGTGGGGCGTGGTCTACGCCGCGAAGGCCTTCTTGCCGCACCTGCTCGCGGCTGAAGAGGGCCACCTCGTCACCATCTCGAGCATCTTCGGCATCGTGGGCATCCCGTCGCAGACCTCGTACTGCGCATCGAAGTTCGCGGTGCGGGGCTTCACCGAGGCCCTGGCCGAAGAGCTGGCCGGCTCGCACGTGGGCGTCACGGTGGTCCATCCGGGCGGCATCAACACCGGCATCGCGGCCAATTCCCGGGCCTCCGACGAGAAGACCCGCGCCAACATGATCAAGTTCTTCGAGCGTCACACGCTGCCGGCGTCCGAGGCGGCCGCCCAGATCGTCACGGGGGTGCGCCGCAAGCGCCCGCGGGTGCTCATCACCAAAGAGGCCGTGCTGGGCGATCTGTTCAAGCGCCTGCTCCCCACGCGGGGCAACCGCCGCTTCGTGAAGACGCTCATGAAGGTCATGCGGATGGGCGACGCGCTGAAGGAGGCCCAAGACCAGGCCATCTCCGAGGCGCGGGCGAGCAGATGAGCCCGCCGACCCGGCGCGTGGTGCTGCGCGACGGCGCGCTGGTCATGTTGGGGGCGCTGTCCGGCTGCGGCGGGCGCCGCGCCGGAGAGACCGGCTCGCCCCCCGAGGCCGCCGACACGGGCACCCGAGGGGGCACGGCGCCCGCCTTCGATCCGTGCGCCGCCCAGCCCGACGCGGGGGGCGCGGGCTGGCAGGCGGGCTCGCGCTCCGCCCCCCGCGGCGGGCTGCTTCGTGGCCGTCGTCCGGGTGTGCAGCCCCGAGGGGGGCGACGCCGCCGACGACGGCGGACGCGGCGTCGGCCCGTGCCATGG
>JBDQIL010000971.1:0-2641 GCA_040264415.1 Myxococcota bacterium | reverse complement strand
GCTGTGGGTGTCCACCGAGGACGCCGGGCTCTGCGCGGTGCGGTTGACGGAGGCCGAGGCCACCCCGTGGCGGTGCATCGGGGCGGAGCAGGGCCTGCCCGCCCGCGGCGCCCACGTCTCGGTCCCCGACGAGCGGGGCCGGGTCTGGGTGAGCACCAACGCCGGCATCGCCGTGGCCCGCGGGGAGCATCTCGACGCCTTCGCCCGCGGGGAGCGCGACCGCGTGGGCTTCCTCGTGCTCGACGAGCGCGACGGCATGCCCTACGCCGAGTGCAACGGCGGCACCGACCAGAGCTTCGCCTGGGACCGGGACGGCTGGCTGTGGTTCGCCACCCAGGTCGGAGCGGTGGGCGTGCACCCCGCCACCTTCACGATGCCTGCGCCGCCTGCGGTGTCGTTCGCAGACCTGTTCGTGGGTGAGGAGCAGGTGGACGGCGCGCTTCCGGCGCTGGAGCCCGACGGCCCGCCGCTGCGCGTCTCCTGGTCGGCGGTGGAGGGGCCGTGGGCCGACCGAGCGGTCTTCCGCCACCGGGTGAGCGGGGGCGCCTGGTCTGCACCCCAGCCGTCGCGGGACGCCACCTTCACCGGCCTGCCCCCCGGCGACAGCGAGATCGCTGTGCAGGCGGGGCTCGCCGGCGCGTGGGGCCCGGTCGCCACGCTGCCCGTCACCCGCGTCCCCCGGCTGCGGGAGCGCGCGGTCTTCCCGGTGCTGCTGCTGGCCCTCGGCGGGCTGGGCGTGGGCGCGCTGGCCTGGGTCCGCAGCCGCGCCCGACGGCGCCGGGAGCAGGACCTGGAGGCGCAGGTGGCCGCGCGCACGGCGGAGCTGGCCGCGTCCACCCGGCAGCTCGCCGCCCAAAAGGACCTGCTCGCCGCCCAGGCCACGCGGCTGTCCCAGCTCGACGAGCTGCGCACGCGGATGATCGTCAACCTGCACCACGAACTGCGCACGCCCGTGGCGCTGGTGCTCGGCCCCCTCGACCACCTGCTCGAGCAGGCCGGACTGGGCGACGACGGTCGCCGACACGCCGAGCTGGCCCGCCGCAGCGCCGACGAGCTGGAGAAGCTCGTGGGGCAGCTCTTCGATCTGACGCGCCTCGAGGCCGGCGAGCTGCCGGTTCGGGCGCGGCGCATCGACCTGGGCGCGCTGGCCCGCCGCGTGGCTGGGCGCCACGCCTTCGCCGCCGAGCAGCGCGGGGTCACCCTCACCGCCCCTGCGGGCTCGCTGCCGCTGTGGTGCGACCCGGACCTCATCGACAAGGCCGTCAGCAACCTCGTGGGCAACGCGCTCAAGTTCTCGCCGTCGGGCGGCACGGTGGCCCTGGTGCTGGAGCGGGACGGTGACACCGCGGTGCTCCGCGTGCTCGACGAGGGGCCCGGAGTGGCCGAGGCCGAGCGGCCGCGCATCTTCGAGCGGCTGTTCCAGGTGGACCGCAGCGACCGGCGGGCCCACGGGGGCGCGGGCCTCGGGCTGGCGCTGTCGCGCGAGGTGGTGGAGCTGCACGGCGGGCGCATCGGCGTGGACGGGCGCGGGGAGGGTGCCAGCGGCAGCGCCTTCTGGATCCGCCTGCCCATCGACGACACGCCCCACAGCATCGACGAGGTGGACCTGTCGGCCCCGGAGGACGAGCTCGCGGCCGCCGACTGGGCCGCCCTGGAGCCCGACGCGGACCTGCCGCTAGCGCTGGTGGTCGAGGATCACCCCGACATGCGCGCCTTCCTGGCCGCCCAGCTCGCCCCGGCCTTCCGCGTGGTGACGGCGTCGGACGGCTCGGCGGGGCTGGTGCGCGCGCGGGCCACGCCCCCGCAGGTGGTGGTCTCCGACGTGATGATGCCTGGCATGACCGGCATCGAGCTGGCCCAGGCGCTCCGCGCCGACCCGCAGCTGGCCCACGTGCCCGTCCTGCTCGTGTCGGCGAAGGCGGCGGTGGAGGACCGCGTGGCGGGCCTCGAGGTGGCCGACGACTACCTCGTCAAGCCGTTCCGGGTGGCCGAGCTGCGGGCGCGGGTGATCCGGCTGGTGGAGCGGGCGGGCGCAGCGGCCGCGCCCGCTTCGGAGCCGGCCGACCCCGCCCTCCTCGACGCCGACACAGCCCTGCTGGCCCGGTTGGAGACTCTCGCCGACGATCACCTCGGGGACGCGGCCTTCGGCGTGGCCGAGCTGGCGAAGGCAGCGGCCATGAGCGAACGCACGCTGCGGCGGGAGCTGCACCGCGTGCCGATCCTGGAGGATGTCCGGTCCGGGCGCGTCGTTGGCCGAACCGGGCGCACGGACGAGGGACGCCGGGCCGGCCGTGCCTACCGCGCGTCGCCCGCGCCGCCGGCGAGCGCCTCGCTGGGCGAGCAGCCATAGGTCGCCCGGTAGGCCCGCCCGAAGTAGCTCCGGCTGAGGCCCACCGCGGCCGCCACCTCGCCCACCGTGCGGAAGGCCCGCGCCTCCAGCAGCGCATGGGCCCGCTTCAGCCGGCGCTGGCGCAGCCAGTCCGACGGCGGCTCGCCGGCCACGCGGTGCAGCTCCCGCCGCAGCGTGCGTTCGCTCATGGCCGCTGCCTTCGCCAGCTCGGCCACGCCGAAGGCCGCGTCCCCGAGGTGATCGTCGGCGAGAGTCTCCAACCGGGCCAGCCGGGCTGTGTCGGCGTCGAGG
>JBDQIL010000970.1:0-2644 GCA_040264415.1 Myxococcota bacterium | reverse complement strand
GTCGGCCCGCGCATGCAGACCCCGCCGCGCTACTCGGCGGTGAAGGTCAAGGGAAAGCCGCTCTACAAGTACGCGCGAGAGGGCAAAGACGTCACGGCCAAGGCGCGTCCGATCCGCATCGACCGCGTGGCGCTGCTCGAGCGTGGCGACGACTGGCTTCGGGTGGAGATCACCTGCGGTCGCGGCACCTATGCCCGCGTTCTCGCCGACGAGATCGCCGAACAGATGGGCACCGCCGGTCACCTGAGCGCGCTCCGCCGCACCCGGAGCGGCCCCTTCGGCATCGATCAGGGGCTCGACATGCCCACGCTGAGCCAGGTGGTCGCCGAGCGCGACGACTGGCGTCCCGTGCTTCGACCGGCCCGCGGGGCCGAGCGCGTGCCGTGGCGCCCGCGCGACGACGTGCGGGCCGACCTGAAGCCGCGCCTGATCACGCCCGTGCAGGCGCTGTCGCACCTCCCCCTGGTAGACGTCCCGCCGCCGCTGCGCGATCGCGTGCTCAATGGCGGCGCCACGCCGCCGCCCCCCGCGGGCGTCGCGGTAGGCGAGCGCTACCTCGTGGTCGAAGGCGACACGCTGCTCGCCATCGCCGAGCGCCAAGAAGACGGCCCCCGGGCGCTCCGGGTGATGCCGCGCGGGTGAGGCTGGTGGGGTGACGCGGGCCGGTCTGACGACCGGTGGATGAACGCGGTCTGGCTGACGTCGCTCAGGCGCTGGGGGGCGCCGGTGGGGACGGCGGCTGCGGCGGAAAGCGCCGCCGCAGGATGCGCCACCCGATGAGCGCCAGGATGAGGCCGAAGCCCACCCCCCCGACGAACCGGAAGTTGTCGAGGAAGCCGAGCACTCGGCTGAGGTCGTCGGCGAAGACCCGCCCGAGGGTGATGAAGACCCCCACGGTGACGCAGGCCGCGAGCCCGTCGATGAGCAGGAAGCGGGCCAGCGAGATGCCGCTGGCGCCCGCGAAGAAGAAGGCGGGCAGCCGCATGCCGGGGAAGTTGCGGGCGATGGCGATCGCCCAGAGGCCGTACCGACGGTAGAAGCGTTCGATCCGCTCGATGTCTTCGGGGCCGATGAGGCGCGCGATGAAGCCGGTGGGCAGCAGGCCGACCCGACGCCCGAAGGTCCAGGAGATGACGTCGCTCCCGACCACGCCGATATAGCCCACCACCACTGCGTGCAGCAGCTTGGCATGGCCGGTGGCGGTCAAGACTCCGGCGCCCAAGAGGCTCACGTCTTCGGGGATGGGCAGCCCGAATGGCGTGAGGATGAGCGCCAGGAACACGGCCACCAGCCCATACTTCAAGAGCGTATCCAAGCGGGGGCTCCGGGCCGGTGGTCTCCTTATCCGGGTGGGCCGGGCGCGGCCCCTCCCGCGCGCTGCCGGGTCAGACGGTGACGGGCCGTGACGCGGCGGCGCTTGACCCCGGGCGGGCGGCGCGCCATGAAGACCTCATGTGGACCGTGAGCTGCCCCGATCCCGACACCACCCGACGCCTCGGCGAGGCCCTCGCGCGGGCCACCCACAGCGCCACGGTGGTCGCCCTCGATGGCGAGCTGGGTGCCGGAAAGACCTGCTTCGCCCAGGGGGTCGGCTTCGGCCTGGGCGTGGTCGAGCCGGTCGTCAGCCCCACCTTCACCCTGGTGGCAGAGTACGACGGGCGCCTCCCGCTCCTCCACGCCGACGTCTACCGGCTCACCGCGGCCGAGGTGCCCCACATGGGCCTCGAAGAGGCCCTCGAAGACTGGCCCGGGATCGCCCTGGTGGAGTGGGCCGGGCGCCTGCCCGACCTGCTGCCCCTCGATCACCTCGCCGTCGGCTTCGCCATCCTCGACGTCGGGCGAACGCTCACGATCCAGGCGCATGGCCCGCGCGCCGAAGCGGTCCTGCTGGCGTGGCGCCGCGCATGGGAGGCAGACGGCGGTGGGGGCTGAGCGCCCCCGGTTCGGTCGGGGCGGCCCCCCGCCCGAGGGCCGGGCGCGTGTGGCGGCCTTGGCCTTGCTGCTCGCGGTGTCGGCCGGCCTGCTGGCGCTGACGCGCCGGCTCGCGCCCGAACCGGTCGCCACGCCGCCCCTCATCGTCGAGGTGCGGGGCGACGTCCCGGCCCCAGGCTTCCACGCGGTGCTCCCCCCGTTGACCGTGCACGGCGCCTTGCGCGCGGCGGGTCTCGACCCGGCCAACCTGGCCGACGCGTCGCTGCGGCCGGGCACCCGCGTCATCCACGCGGACGGCGCGGTGCGGCTCGAGCCGATGGAAGACCTGCTGGTCGTGGGCCTGCCCATCGACCTCAACCGCGCGCCGGCGCGCGCGCTCACCGCGATCCCTGGCTTGGGCGAGCGCCGCGCGTCCGACATCGTGGCCGATCGGCGCGCCCATGGCCCGTTCGCGTCGGTGGACGATCTCTCTCGCGTGCGCGGGGTCGGTCCGGCGACGGTCGAGCGGGTGCGGCCCTTCGTTTCGGTGACGGCGCCCGCCCCCTGACGGGTCCGTCGCCGCGCGGCCGAGGGACGCCCGCGCCGGAGGGGTGGTGTCGGCGCCTGGCCGCGCGCCGGCCCCCGCGTCTCTCAGCCGGGGCTCTGGGGCAGGGCGCCCCGCACCCGATGGCCGGCGGCAGCGAGCCCCGCCGGGATGGGCAGCGGGGGGAGT
>JBDQIL010000969.1:0-2644 GCA_040264415.1 Myxococcota bacterium | reverse complement strand
GTCGGGACCCGGGATGGCCGCCGATCACGAACGGGTCACCGGCATCCGCCTGACGCCGGAGCAGATCGAGGCCGGCGGCGACGGCGACACCGCCGCGACGCTCGAACGCTACGCCGAACGGGTGGCTCGATCGCTGGCCGGCGCTGGACGGGCGGGCCTTTCGCGCGGCTTGGGAGCAGACCGCGTCCGGGCGCCTGCACGCGCCCGAGCCGGTGGGCTTGGCCGCCGACGCGACGCCCGCCGACGCCATCCGCGAGACCCTGGCGTCGCGGGCGCGGGCGCGTGGCAAGGCGCGGTGGGGCGACAAGACGCCCCTGCACGCACTGCACCTCGACCTGCTGTGGCGGCACCTGCCCGAGGCCCGTGTGATCGCCATGATCCGCCACCCGGTGCCCACGGTGGCCTCGCTGCGGCGCATGCCCTGGGGCAGCGGCAGCGTGGCGGTGGACGCCGTGCTGGTGCAGCACGCCGTGTCTCACCTGGCCGACGACCCGCGCTTGATGCGGCTGCGCTTGGAGGACCTGCTCGACGCGCCCGAAGACCGGCTGCGCGACGTGCTCGAGTTCGTGGCGGCCCCCTGGGACGACCGGGTGCTCGATCCCGCGACGCACGCCGACTTCTCGGGCGACCCCCGCCTGCCGTGGCTCACCACGGCTGAGGCTCGGCTCACCCCCGCGCAGGCGCGTCCGGTGCCCCTCTCGCCGGGCGAGGTGGGTCTGGTGGAGCGGATCTGCCCGCCCGAGCCCCTCGGCTACGCCCGCTGGGCGCGCCCCGCCGCGGCCTGGCACTGGCCCGCCGGGCTCGCCGGGCTGGGGCGCACGGTGCGGTTCCTGTGGGCCGTGCGCAAGGGCGCGCTGCCGTCCGCCGACCCGGCCCACCTCGACGCCCAGGCCCAGCTTCGGTGGCTGTTGAGCCTCAACCCGGACGCGGCGGCTCCCGAGCTCGCGGGCCAGGCGCTCGCGGCCGCCGATCAGTTGCGGTTGTCCACCATGTCGCCGTCGTAGAGCAGCAGGGCCACCTTTCCGGTGCCGTCGGAGCGGACCAGGTCGGGGCGCACGCCGGCCCGGCGCAGGCGCGCCCGCAGCCGAGACAGCGACACGTCGAGCTTGCGGCGCAGCATGCCGCGGTCGCCGCCGTCGGGCCAGACCTGCCCCGCGAGGGTCTGCCACTCGACCGGGGCGCCGAAGTCGACGAGCTCGGAGAGGATGCGCGCGCCGATGCCGCCGATCGTGAGGGTGGGCTCTCCCTCGCGGTGGAGCTCCATGGCGTCGTAGTGGGTGACTAGGCGCAAGGGCGCGTGGAGCTTTCCCTTCAACGCCGTGTTTCGCTGGCCTGCCCGGTCGATCGGGACGCCCACGGCCTGAAAGGTGCGGGGCCCGATCGTGAAGCGGTGCCCCGCCTCGAGGGCGCGCGGCTCGGTGTCGGCCACCTGCAGCCGCCAGCCCTCCCCGTCGGTCCAGAGGCGCGCGGCGGCGTGCGGCTCGGGGCGCTCTACCAGCAGCGGGCGCGGGTCCAGCACCAGCGAGCAGCCCCCGGCCGGCAGCACCTGGCGGGGCAGCCCGTCGCCTTCGAGGGCCAGCACCTCGTCGGGCAGGCAGACCTCGACCACCTCGAGGGAGACGTCGGAGGCGAGGCGGATGCGCTGGCCGGGGGCGAGGGTGACCTCGGAGACCCGGCGCGTCTCCAGCGCGAGCGCGCCCCGCAGGGCGAGCAGCTTGAGCTCGCCGCCGCGCAGGCTGATGAGCGCGTGGGCCTCGGAGATGCGGCCGTCGTCGATGCGCAGCGCGGCCGCCCGGTGGCGCCCGATGAGGTCGCCGGGCACCAGCTCCACCGAGGAGCCGTCGGGCAGCGTGAGCACGGCGTGGACCAGCATGGCGCCAGCGTAGCGCGCGCGGGAGTCTTCGGGCGGCGTGGGCTACCCTACCGGCCGATGGCCGCCCCGGCGCTTGACCCGCTGACCGCCTACCTCTCGGCCCTGGGGGTGGAGGCGCCCGATCGCGTGGCGCCGGCCGTCTCAGGCGTGTGGGGGTCGATGTCGAACCTCACCGCCTGGGACGACGCCGGGCCGGGCGAGGGCGCGGCCGCCCCCGATCTGCAGCCGCCGCCGCACCTCTCAGCGCTCTTGCTGCTCGGCCGCGGCGGGATGGGCGAGGTGTGGCGGGCCTACGACACCCGGCTGCACCGGGTGGTCGCGCTCAAGGCCTTGTCGCCGGCGCTGGCCGGACACGACGCCGCGCGCCGGCGCTTCCTGCGCGAGGCGCAGGCGACCGCTCAGCTGGCCCACCCCGGCATCGTTCCCATCTATGAGGTGGGCCTGCTGGGGGATCAGCGCCCCTTCTTCACGATGAAGGTGGTCGAGGGCGACACGCTGGAGCGCGTGCTGCTGTCTGCGACCTCCGGCGACCCCGTGGCCCTGCGGCGCCGGGTCGATCACCTGCGGCGCGTGGCCGAGGCGCTCGCCTACGCGCACCACCGCGGCGTCATCCACCGCGACCTGAAGCCAGCCAACGTGATGGTGGGCGCCTTCGGAGAGGTGTTGCTGCTGGACTGGGGCATCGCCAAGAAGGTGCGGGAGGTGCTCGATCCCGTCATCTTCGAGGGGGGCGGCGGCGGCACCCAGGCGGGGGCCGTGGCTGGCACGCCG
>JBDQIL010000968.1:0-2647 GCA_040264415.1 Myxococcota bacterium | reverse complement strand
GCTCGGCCAGCTCGCGCAGCGCCGCGAAGACCGGTCGTGTCCGTTCCGGGTCGTCCTCGAACGGTGCCATCGTCATCAGGCCCCGACACGTGAGGGCACCGTCCGCGGCCAGACGGGAGGCCGACGCGCCTTCGCCTGACCTCGCTACCTGGCGGAAGTCCCTCCACAGGGCTTTGGGTCGAGTAGCCCCTTCACGACCCGCTCACCGTCTGCTCAGTGGCCGGTGCGCCTGGGTCTGGCTCGAGCGTGGCGTGGTTCTCTGGGTCGGAGAGACCCTTCAGCAACTTGCTGTAGCTCTCCGGGTTGTCGAAGGTGCCCCAGCGCGTCAACAGGTGGACGTCGATGCCATGCGCCTTGGTCCTTGGAGCGAAGTCATCGAGGATCTCGATCACATCTGCGTCGAGGTAGGTCGTGCTTCGCACATCGAGCTCCAACCAGGTGTCGTCCGGCAGGCTGTCGAGCTCGTGGAGGATCGCGCCCTTGTTGAAGAAGGTCACCTCTTCGGCGAGGGTCATCGCGATCCGGTGGCGCCCGTCGCTCTTGTCCTTGATGTGCAGGAAGTGCGAGTTCCTGTAGCTGGTGATCAAGATGACCACGACGCCCACGGCCAGACCCATGGCGATGCCGACGAGCAGGTCCGTGAAGACGATGCCGAGCACCGTCACCAGGAACGGAAGGAACTGGCGCCTTCCCTTCCGGTACATCTCGACGAAGAGGCGCGGCTTGGCCAGCTTGTAGCCCACGACGAAGAGCACGGCGGCCAGAACCGACAGCGGGATCAGGTTCAGCAGGTTCGGGATCAGGATCACGGAGGTCAACAGGAAGAAGCCATGCACGATCGCTGACGTCTTGGTCTTGCCACCGGACTGGATGTTCGCAGAGCTGCGCACGATGACCTGGGTGATCGGCAGGCCGCCGATCAGGCCGGAGATCATGTTGCCCGCTCCCTGCGCCATCAGCTCCCGGTTGGTCGGGGTGACACGCTTCTCGGGGTCGAGCTTGTCGGTCGCTTCCACACAGAGCAGGGTCTCGAGGCTCGCCACGAGGGCGATCGTGAACGCCGTCACCCAGACGAAGGGGTTGGCGATCGCGCCCCAGTTGGGGAAGGTGAACTGGTCCAGAAACGAGCTCAGGTCGGCGGGAACCGGCACACTGACGAGGTGCTCGGGGCCAATGGCGAGCGTGCCGTGGCTCGCGAAGACCACGCTGTAGATGATCCCCACGACGACAGCGACGACCGGGCCCTGAATCAAGCGGAACACCTTGGCCCGCTTCATGAGGACCGTCTCCCAGAGGATCAGGATGCCGAGGCCAGTCGCGGCGATGAGGGTTGAACCGACGGAGACGTTCTGGAGGGCGTCGACGAGCGCAGAGAAGGTGTTGCCCCCATCAATCTGCGCGAACGCAAAGTCGCCCTCAGGGTCGGAGTCGTATCCGAAGAAGTGGGGGATCTGCTTGAGGATGATGATGATGCCGATGCCAGTCAGCATCCCCTTGATGACCGAGGAGGGGAAGTAGTAGCCAATGACCCCGGCCCGGAGGACGCCGAACAACAGCTGGATCGCACCACCGAGGACCACAGCCACCAGGAAGTTCTCCCAGCCGCCGAGGGTGGTGATTGCGGAGAGCACGATCGCGGCAAGGCCAGCAGCGGGGCCGCTCACCCCGATCTGCGACCCACTCAGGAGCCCGACGACGATACCGCCGATGATTCCGGCGATCACTCCAGAGAACAGCGGCGCACCGCTCGCCAGCGCGATGCCCAGGCAGAGCGGGAGCGCCACGAAGAAGACGACGACACTCGCCGGAAGATCTTGCTTGAGGGACTTGAGCATGTGTGATGAGCCGTCTGTTTCGAGGTGCGCCTGGGACATAATGCGACAGCGTTTTCGTGAAAGCACTTGCGCAAATCTGGGTGGACTTCGTCCGCGGGCGATGGCGGTCTCCGGTCACCGCGCAGAGCCTGGTTACTCCGGCGTGGAGCCCCACGCGCGGTGGACCTCGACCCTCCCGCCAGGCCCATTGGTGTTCGGCTAACGCTTGAGAAGGGGCGACAGCAGGGCAATTGCATGTGAGTGGGAGGCGGCCACGAGACCGGTGATCTGGGAGTTGCAATCGTACCCGGTCACCAGGAGGCCTCGTGGCGCCCACTCCAGTCGAACATCTTGTCTGCGACCTGTCGAGGGTCGCTCCGCCCCGGCTGCGCCCATGGCCGACGTTGGCACCCTCGCTCGCCTTGGCCTCCCTGTGCTCCTGCTGTGGGGGGCTTCGTGCGCGGGCGGCGACGAGGCCGCGGCTCCGGGCGGGTCGGACACCGGCGCCCCCATCGCGTGGTGCGAGGGCGCTTCCGCGCAGCTCTACGAACCGCTCACGTCCACCCGCATCCACCAGTGGCCCGGCGACCTGCTCACCCGCGCCGAGCCCGACAGCCCCACGGGCCTCCGGCTCCACGTGACCGCCGACACTGCGCCCTGGAGCACGCATCATCCCCCCCGCTGTGGAGCAGTCCGGCGACGCTCCGGGTCCTCGGAGGCCTGGACCGCGCCGCTGCCCGCGCGCCACCCGCCGGAGACGCGCAGGCGGCTTGAGCGCGTCGCACGTTGCACCCGACGCCTCCCAGCAGCGGGCGAGGTCCGTGCGCGTGGGG
>JBDQIL010000967.1:0-2650 GCA_040264415.1 Myxococcota bacterium | reverse complement strand
GGGTCGGCCTGCGCCCCGCGCAGGTGGTGGTGCAGCAGGTCCACGCGGGTGCCCGGCTCGGTGGTGGGGCGCTCGGCCTGCATGCGCGCGCGGCTCTCGGTCTTCGAGCCCATCGCGCGGATGGCCGCGGGCGTGCCCATCGTCCCGGGCACCACCGAGCCGCTCCGCGATCTCGCCGATGCCCGCGCGGTCGCGGCCGAGATCGGGTACCCGGTGATGCTCAAGGCCGCGGCGGGCGGCGGCGGCAAGGGCATGCGCCGCGTGATGTCGCCAGACGAGATCGACAGCGCCTTCCGGTCCGCGCGCTCCGAGGCCGTCAGCTCCTTCGGCGACGACGCGGTCTACATCGAGAAGCTCATCCTGCGGCCGCGTCACGTCGAGATGCAGGTGCTCTCCGACGCCCACGGCAACTGCGTCCACCTCTTCGAGCGTGACTGCAGCATCCAGCGCCGCAACCAGAAGGTCGTCGAAGAGACCCCGTGCCCGGTGCTGTCCGACGAGACGCGTCAGGCCATGGCCGACGTGGCGGTTCGGGCCGCGCAGGCGGTGGACTACGAGGGCGCCGGCACCGTCGAGTTCATGTACGGCCAAGACGGCAGCTTCTACTTCCTCGAGATGAACACGCGCCTGCAGGTCGAGCACCCCATCACCGAGCTGGTCACCGGCGTCGACCTGGTGCACGCCCAGCTGCGCGTGGCGCAGGGCGAGCCCCTCTGGATGACCCAGGCCGATCTGCGGCAGCAGGGCCACGCGATCGAGTTTCGGATCTACGCCGAAGACCCTGGAAACAACTGGGCGCCCAGCCCGGGGGTCATTCAGGGGTACCGCGAGCCCGGCGGCCCCTGGGTGCGGGTAGACACCTACGTCTACCAGGGCGCCGAGGTGCCCATCCACTACGACCCCATGGTGGCCAAGCTCGTCGTGTGGGGCGAAGATCGGGGGCAGGCCATCCAGCGCGCGGCCCGCGCCCTGCGCGAGTACCGGGTGCGTGGCATCCAGACCTCGATCCCCTTCTTTCAGGCCCTGATGCGAGACCCCGACTTCCTCTCGGGTGAGTTCGACACCGGCTTCCTCACCGAGGAGCGCATGGAGCAGCTCACCACCAACGAGCGCACCGACCGCGTGGCGCTCGTGGCCGCTGCCATCGGCGCCCTCGAGCGCGACCACGCCGTGAAGCGCCCCGCGGCCGCTCCGGGCGCCGCCCCCAGCCGCTGGAAGTGGAGCCTGCGATGAGTCAGGAGAAGAAGGCCACCTACGAGATCAGCCTGGGCGGAGAGCCCGCGCCGGTCTCGATCCGCCGGCTGACCGATGACGGCCCCGAGCCCGCCTACGAGATCACCATCGGCGACGACGCGCCGTTCGTGGTGCACGCCCTCACCCCCGAGGCCGGCGTGCTGTCGCTGCGGATGGAGGGCCGGTCGTGGGAGGCCGGCCTGGTCCCGCAGGACGACGGCTTCGTGGTCGACCTGGTCGGCATCCCGCACGACGTAGAGGTGGTCGACCCGCGGCGGCGCGCGCTGCGGCACGCGGCCGGCGGCGGCGCGGCCTCGGTGAAGACCCAGATGCCGGGCCGAATCGTCCGCATCCTGGTCGAAGAGGGCCAAGCCGTGAGCAAGGGCGAGCCCCTGCTGGTGATCGAGGCCATGAAGATGGAGAACGAGATGAAGGCGCCGATGGACGCCACGGTCGCGCGCATCCTCGTCGCCGAGGGCGACCTCGTCGAGACCCGGGCCGTGCTGGTCGAGCTCGGCTGAGCGGAGCGCGTCGGCCGCGCCGAGCAGCCTACGGTGCCGCGGCGTCCTCGAGGGCGTCGCGGTTCTTCGTGGAGAAGATGCGCGCCACGATGATGCCGACGCCGTAGAGCACGATGAGCGGGCCGGCCATCAGGATCTGGCTGATGACGTCGGGCGGCGTGAGGATGCTGGCGACGAGGAAGATGCCGACCACCGCGTACCGGAAGAACTGAATCATGTCGCGGTGATCGATGAGCCCGATGCGCGCCAAGAAGAAGATGATGACCGGCAGCTGGAAGCACACGCCGAAGGCGATGAGCAGCCGCGTCACGAAGCTCAGATAGCTGGAGATCTTGAGCAGCGCGGCGATCTCGTTTCCGGTGATGCCGATGAAGAACGGAAACGCGTAGCCGAAGATGACGTAGTAGCAGAAGGCCGCGCCCCCGAGGAACAGGACCGTCGACGAGAAGACGAGCGGCATGACCACCCGCTTCTCCTTGTCGTACAGGCCAGGGGCGACGAATTTCCAGATCTGGTAGAAGATCACGGGGCTCGACATGCCCAACGCGGCGACGCCAGCGACCTTCAGCAGCGTGAGGAAGCCCTCGAGCGGCTCGGTCATGGCCATGGTGGCCTCGCGGCCGCTCGCGGCGAGCACCGTCTCCATGGGGGCGACCAGGAAGGCCCAGATGTCGTTGACCCAGTTGAAGCAGACGCCGAACGCGATGCCACCCGCCACCAGCACCACGATGAGCCGCCGGCGCAGCTCGCGCAGGTGCTCCATCAGGGGCATGCGGTAGCTCTCGACCGGGTCGAACTCGTCGTCGGACTTCGGGAACAGGTCGTCGCCGTCGCGCGTGTCGGTGCTCACGGGGTGTCCGTGGGATCGGTGGGCGGTGCGGACGGCGGCCGAGGCG
>JBDQIL010000966.1:0-2652 GCA_040264415.1 Myxococcota bacterium | reverse complement strand
CCACCAGGTGATCGAGGCGTCGCTGATGTAGAGGCGGCCGCTGCCGTCGAAGGGGTCGGCGCCCTGCTCTTGGGCGCCGGTGGGCGGATAGACGCACAGCTTGCCGGGGGAGGCGAGGGGACCCGCCGGGGGCGCGACCACCACCGGCGCGGTCGCAGGCCCGTCGGCGAGCAGCTCTGCCTCGGCCGACTCGGCGAGCAGATCGTCGATGATGGGGATGAGGGTGGCCCGGTCGACCTCACCGCTCTGCCGCCAGGCGATGCGGCCCGCGGGGTCGAGCACCATCACCGTGGGCCAGCCGCGCACGGCGTACTGCTCCCACAGGTCGTGATCGGGGTCGAGCGCGACGGGGTGGCGGACCCCCTCCCGGCGCAGGGCCCGGGCCACGGCGGCGCGCTCCCGCTCCATCGGAAACTTCGCGCTGTGCACGCCCACCACGTCGACCGGCCGACCCGCGAAGTGCGCTTCCACCGCGGCCAGCTCGGGCAGCACGTGCAGGCAGTTGATGCAGCAGGACGTGAAGAAGTCGAGCACGACCACCCGGCCGCGCAGCTGGTCGAGCGACAGCGGCTGGTCGGTGTTGAGCCAGTCGCCGGGATCGCTCGGCAGGGCTGGCGCGCGATCCCGACCGAAGCCGACCGGCCGCTCGGGCGGCGCCGCCAAGGTGTCGAGCTGGTGGAGCAGCGCCGCCGCCGACGGGGCGGGCGCCTGGCAGGTCGCGCCCTCGCACAAGTACGCGGTGGAGCGGCCCCCGGGCGCCCCCTTGCCCGCCAGCCACGGCATGCGCGCGACCGCCGCGGGCAGCCCGTCGGCCGACACGGGCGCCACGACGGCGAAGGGCTGGTAGCGGGCCCAGGCGGCGGCGAGCAGGTCGTCGCCGCCGTCGTCGCCCACGACCACGGCGAGCTCGCGCACCGTGCCCGTGCGCCAGGCGGCGGCCAGCGCCTCGAGCCCGATGGCGCGCGGGGCGCGGTCGAGCACCGCCTGGTACCGCGACAGGATCGCGTCGGCGTAGTCGGCCAGGTCGTCGCGATCACAGAGCGTGGCCAGGCGGGCGAAGGCCCAGGCGGCCAGGCCGTTGGCCGACGGCTCGGCGCCGCCGAGCATCTTCTTCGACCGGGTGATGAGCGGGTCGGCGTCGTGGCCCGTGTAGAACAGCCCGCCGCCGTCGACGTCCCAGAACAGCCGCACCAGCTCGCCGGACAGCCCCAGCGCCTCGTCGAGCCAGAAGCCCTCCCCGGTGGCCTGAAACAAGTCGGTCAGCGCGCCGGCGAGCGCGGCGTAGTCGTCGGCGTAGCCCAGGAGCTGGGCCGTACCGCCGCGCCAGGTGCGCAGCAGGCGGCCGTCGCGCACCAGCGCGTCGAGCAGGAAGCCGGCGCAGGCCTCGGCGGCGTCGAGGTAGCGGGGCTCGCCCAGGGCCCCGCCCGCGCGGGCCAGCGCCGTGATGGCCAGGGCGTTCCAGGCGGTGATCACCTTGTCGTCGATGCCGGGCCGGGGGCGCGCCTCGCGGGCGGCCCGCAGCAGGGGCAGCGCCGCCTCGACCAGCGCTCGGTCGTCCGGCGCGAGGTCTTCGAGGGGCGGGTCGAGCCGCAGCACGCTGCGGCCGTGCTCGAAGGTGCCGGCGTCGGTCACCTCGAGCAGCGCGGCGAGGCGCGTGCCGTCGGCCACGCCGAGCACCGACCGCAGCTCGCGCGGGGTCCAGGTGTAGAACCAGCCCTCCTCGCTCACGCCCTGGTCGGTGTCGCTGTCGGCGTCGAGCGCCGAGGCGAAGCCGCCACCTGGGAGCGCCATCTCGCGCAGCAGCCAGTCGCAGGTCTCGCGCGCCACCCGCGCGTAGGCCGGGCGCCCGGTGGCCCGCCACGCGTCGACGTAGATGGGGATGAGCTGCGCGTTGTCGTAGAGCATCTTCTCGAAGTGCGGCACCCGCCAGGCCCCGTCCACCGAGTACCGACAGAAGCCACCCCCCGCGAGGTCGTACATGCCGCCGCGCATCATCCCGTCGAGGGTCGCGGTCGCCATGCGGAGCGGGGCCCGCTCTCCCGACCGGTGGTGGTGGGCCAGCAGCGCGGCCAGCGTGCCGTGGGGCGGAAACTTGGGCGCCTCGCCGAAGCCGCCCTCGCGGGCGTCGAGCTCGCCCGCCGCCGACTCCGACAGGGTGCGCAGCCAGTCGCCCGACAGGCCCGACTCGGGGGGCAGCCGGCCGGCCTGATTGAGGTAGCGGACGAGGTCGGCGGTGGTGCGGACCACCTCGGCCCGGCGATCGACCCACAGCGACCGGCCGTGCTCGAGCACCTGGCGAAACGACGGCATGCCGTGTCGCGGCTCGGGCGGGAAGTAGGTGCCGCCGAAGTACGGCTCGCCGGTGGGCGTGAGCAGCACGGTCATGGGCCAGCCGCCGTGGCCGCCGGTGAAGGCTTGCACGGCCTTCATGTAGATCTCGTCGAGGTCGGGCCGCTCCTCGCGGTCCACCTTCACGCACACATAGTGGGCGTTCATGATCGCCGCGGTCGCCTCGTCCTCGAAGGACTCGCGCTCCATGACGTGGCACCAGTGGCAGGCCGCGTAGCCCACGCTCAGCAGGATGGGGCGCCCCTCGCTGCGAGCCCGCTCGAGCGCCTCGCTGCCCCACGGGTACCAGTCCACCGGGTTGTG
>JBDQIL010000965.1:0-2654 GCA_040264415.1 Myxococcota bacterium | reverse complement strand
GTCGGTGTCGGGCGCCGGACCGTCGACCTCGTCCACCATGTTCAGCGCGACGATGCACGGCGTGCCCAGCTCGCGCACCTGCAGCAGCAGGTAGAGGTTGCGCAGCAGCTGGCTGGCGTCGACCACCACGATGGCGAGGTCGGGCGGGTCTTCGCCCCAGCCGAGCAGCGACCGAATGGCGACCTGCTCCTCGGCCGATCGGGCCGACAGCGAGTAGGCCCCAGGCACATCGACCAGCTCGATCGACCGCCCGCCCCCCGCGCCAGAGAGCCGGGCTGGAGCCACGCGGCGCTCGACGGTGACCCCCGGGTAGTTGCCCACCCGCGCGTTGCGACCCGAGAGCCGATTGAAGAGCAGGGTCTTGCCCACGTTGGGGTTGCCGATCAGCGCCACCCGCGGCGCCCGGACCCGGGGCCGACCCGGCGCCTCTGCCGCCGCCGTCACAGCGCCCCCGCAGGCGCTTCGATGACCGAGATGCCGTCGGCCTCGGCGCGGCGAATGGACAGGCGGCAGCCGCGCACCCGGAGCTCGAGGGGGTCGCCCAGCGGCGCCACGTTGCGCACCTCGACGACGGTGCCCGGCACGAGGCCGAGCTCGAGCAGGCGCCGCCGGAACGACCGGCCGCCCGCGATCGCCAGCACCCGCCCCGGCTGACTCAGGGGGAGCGACGTGAGCGGAACCCCAGGGAGCGGCGAGGCGACCGTCATTCAGGCTCCATCTTGAAAGTGACTTTCAGTTTCGTGAGAATATCCCGACCCCGGGCGCGTCTCCACCCTGCTTCTCATCGGGCGCCCCCGCCGCTGAGGCCGATCATGACCCGTGCGCTGTTGTTCGCCGCCGCTTCGATCGCTTGCGCTGGGGGATCGCAGCCAGCGCCATCACAGCCAGCGCAAGCGCAGCCCGTGCCCGCGGCGGTGGCGCCGCGACCGGACGTCAAGGCGCCTGGCAACCTGTCGGTGCGCACACGCTCCGAGGCCGAGGCCGAGGCCGAGGCCCACCTCGCCTGCATCGACGGGTGCCTCGCCGACCGCAGCACGGACGGACGGCCCATCGACGCGCTGCAGGCCGAGTGTCAGGGGCTCTGTGACGCGCGAGCGCCGATCCGACAGGTGGAGATCGTGCCCGATGACCTGCCGGCGCCCCCCGGGGCCCCCTGACGGGTCAGCGCCGGGGGGGCCGAGGCACCAGCACCGGGGTGCGCGCCTTGTAGGCCTCGTAGGCCGGCTCGCCTCCCCAGCGCTCGTCGGCGCGCGCCTCGAGCATCGGGAGGCCGCTCACCCGCGTCAGCAGCAGCGTGACGAACACCGGCGAGCTCAGCGCCAGCCAGGTCCACCCCGACAACAGGGGCGCGCTGATGACGAAGATCCCGGTCCAGAGAACGATCTCGCCGAAGTAGTTCGGGTGACGCGACCACGCCCACCACCCCCGGTCGATGAAGCGCCCCTGATTGCTCGGCTCTGCCTTGAACGCAGACTTCTGGCGGTCGGACTGCACCTCGATGCCGAAGCCAGCGGCCCAGATGGCGGCGCCGAGGACGTCGATGGGGCCCAGGGCCGGCTCGACGCCCGCTGCGGTCCAGACCACCAGCGCGGCCGCCAAGGTGAGGGTGACCCAGAGCGCCTGCAGGCTCCACGGGACCAGGAATCGGCCGGGGTGCTGCTTGAGGTCGTCGAAGCGGCCGTCTTTGCCGTCGCGCCGAATGCGGCGCACCAAGAAGCTGCCCAGGCGCAGGGCCCACACCGCGACCAGCCCGCCCACCAGGAGCCGGCGCGGGCCGAGCAGGCCGGCCTGCGCGGCGACCGCGAGGCACAGCGCCGCCACCGACAGGTAGGTCGCGGTGCCGGTGAGGTCGTAGAAGCGCTCGGACCGGGTGAGCGCCGCGGGCACCCAGGCGGCGAGGTTGATGGCGAAGGCGAGCCCGGCGGCGAGGACCGGCAGCGGCAGCCCCCCCCACGTCAGCGCGTCGGCGCCGAGGCCCGCGCAGACCGCACCCGCCACCACGCCGCACACAGCGAGGGTGGCCAGGCCGGCGATCCAGTGCTTCATGGTGCGCTCCCGGTCGGTGCCTCGAAGGCCCCCTACCCCCCTCCTTCGGCCCACGCCGTCCGCCTCCGCGATCGGGTAGTCTCTCCGTCTGCCCTGGAGACCCCGTGCTGCTGCTCATCGCCCTCGCCTGCTCGTCGTCCACCCCCGACCCGAAGCCCAAGCCCGAGCCCGTCGCCGAGCGCACCAACGGCCGCGAGCGCATGAAGGCGAAGCAGCGCTCGAAGTCGAAGGGGGTGGGCTCGAAGGCGGGGACCAACCGCGAGAGGGCGACCCAGTCCGGCGGCGCCCTGGGGGTGGCCCCGGTCTTGGAGGCCGACAAGGCGGCGGGCATCATCGAACGCTGCGCCGGCGAGCGCCTGGCCTTCGGGTTCTGGCAGGGGGAGTACCCCGAGCCCATCGTCCAGCTCGACGCCCCCGTCGCGCTGACGGTCAGCGACCGGGCCTGCGGCGGCCCGACCCGCGCCTGCACCGTGCCGGCGGGGCTGCTCCACCCCTGGGCCAAGGCCGACGCCATCCCGGGCGCCCGCTTCGCCACCCTCACCACCCCAGCCACCTTCGAGGTGACCGAGGCCCACGAGCTCGCCGGCGAGGCCGTCGCGGTCGGCGAC
>JBDQIL010000964.1:0-2655 GCA_040264415.1 Myxococcota bacterium | reverse complement strand
GCCCCGAGGCTCCTGATGCGCATCGTGCTCGACGCTGTCCCCCCTGGCGGCGTCCCGGTCACCGCCACCGCCGAGACCGACTGGGCCGCCCGCGCCGCCGCCCACGCGATCGACACCGCGGTCGCCACCCTCGCGGTCGACCTGCGGGTGCGCGCGGTCGACGCCGGAGCCCGCGTCGACGGCACCCTGAAGGCCGCCTTCGACACCGCCTGCGGCCGGTGTGGCGCCGACCTGCGCTACGCGCTCTCGGGGGAGGTCGACCTCGACTACAGCCCCGTCCCCCCCAAGGGCACCGATCCGATCGAGCTGGATCCCGACGACATGGACGTCGGGTGGTTCGACGGCCACCAGCTCGACCTGGCGGACGTGGTCTCCGAGCAGCTCGGTCTGTGGCTGCCCGCGCGGATCGTCTGCGGCGACCCGGCTGCCACCCGACAGAGCCCGGGGCCCTGCGAAGTGCCGGCCCACGACGGCGGGCCCGCGCTGGTCCGCAACAATCCGTTCGCGGCCCTGCGCAAAAAGCAATAAGCCCAGGGGTCGTCGGCCCCGGTGAGCGCCTCCACGGCGCCCGAGCGGCTCGAACCCTCCCTCATCTGTCCCCCGTTCTCTCCTGGATACGTCATGGCTGTTCCCAAGAAGCGCACCTCCAAGGCCCGCAAGGGCATGCGTCGGTCCCACCACGCCCTCGTCCACACTGCGGCCACCATGATGTGCCCGGAGTGCGGCGACCTGAAGCTCATGCACCACGTGTGCGCTTCGTGCGGCGCCTACCGGGGCCGTCAGGTGTTCGAGATGGCGACCGCCATCGACGACGACCTGAGCGTCTGAGCAGCGGATGTCGGAGGGCGTGATCGGCCTGCCGGTCGCCCTCGACGCGATGGGCGGAGATCAGGGGCCAGCGCCCCTGGTCGGCGGCGCTGTGCTCGCTGTGGCCCGTGGCATCCCCGTGCTTCTGGTCGGCGACCGCGCGGCCCTCGAGCCCCTGGTGCCCGCCGGCGTCGACCTGCCCATCCGACACGCCCCCACGGCGGTCGAGATGGGCGAGGCCCCCGCGACCGCCGTCCGCAGAAAGCCTACGTCGAGCATCGTGATGGCAGTGGGCGCCCTGCGCGACGGGGACGCCTGCGCGGCCGTGAGCTGCGGTCACACCGGCGCGACGATGGCCGCGGCCCTGTTCGGCATGGGGCGCCTGCCGCGCGTGTCTCGGCCGGCCCTCGCGACCGTCGTGCCTCGCGCAGACGGTGGCAAGCTGGTGCTGCTCGACCTGGGCGCCAACGTAGACAGTCGCCCTGAGCACCTCGCGCAGTTCGCCGTGATGGGGGCGTGCTTCGCGCGGGTCGCGGTCGGCCTCGACGATCCGCGGGTGGGGCTGCTCTCGAACGGCGCCGAGCCCGGCAAGGGCAATGAGCTCGTGCGAGAGGCGGCGCCGCTGCTCGCGCAGCTCCCCCTGCGTTTCGTGGGCAACATCGAGCCAGAGGCCGCGCTCCGCGGAGGCTGCGAGGTCCTCGTGTGCGACGGGTTCGTGGGCAACATCATGCTGAAGACCGTCGAGGCGACCGCGGCCGTGGTGAGCCGCGTCCTTCGAGACGAGGTGGCCCGCCGCCTCAGCACCCGCATCGGCGCGCGGCTGCTCGGCGGAATCCTGGGGCGGTTCCGCGACCGGACCGACGCCCAGAGCGTGGGCGGCGCGCTGCTGTTGGGGGTCCCGGGCGTGGTGGTCGCCGGGCACGGCCGGTCTGACGAGCGGGCGGTCGAACACGCCATCGAGCTTGCCTGGAGGTCAGCGAAGAACGGCTTGGGCCCTGCGGTGGGGGCGGCAATCACGGACGCGCTGGGGTGAGGCCGAGCGCCCGGTGACAGCGTGCCGGGGACCGCTTAGGGCTGGACATCTCGCGAGCCTCTGCTCGCCCAACCCTTCGCCCCCCTCGCTCGGAGCGCCCCATGTCGAACCGCGAACAGGTCACCAGCCGCGTCAAGGAACTCATCACCGAGAGCCTCGGGGTCGACGCCGACACCATCCGCCTCGACGCCTCCTTCATCGACGACCTCGGCGCCGACAGCCTCGACATCGTCGAGCTCGTGATGCTCATCGAGAAGGACTTCGACCTCGAGATCCCCGACGAGGACGCCGAGAAGATCTCCACCGTCCAAGACGCCATTGGCTACATCATGGACCATCGCTGAGCGGAGGCGCGGACGTGCGACGGGTCGTGCTCACCGGACTGGGCGCCATCAGCCCCTGCGGGCTCGACGCACCGTCGAGCTGGGCGGCCGCGGTGGCCGGGCGCTCTGGCGTCGGCCCCATCACGCGGTTCGACGCGACCGACTGGCCGGTCCGGATCGCCGGCGAGGTCGATGGGTTCGCAGCGCCAGGGCTGAGCCATGGCGACCGCAAGCGCATGGACACCTTCACGCAGTACGCTGTCGTGGCGTCGGTCGAGGCGGTGGCCGACGCGGGCTTGCCCACCGACCAGCCCCTGGGTGAGCGGGCGGGCGTGTATGTGGGCACCGGCATCGGGGGGGTCCCCGAGATCGCCGAAAAGGCGGTGATCCTGCATGAGCGGGGGGTGCGGCGCATCTCTCCGTTCTTCATCCCGCGGTCGCTCGGGAACCTCGCCGATGGAGTGGTTGCCGGTGGCGCAGGCGGTCGAGATG
>JBDQIL010000963.1:0-2656 GCA_040264415.1 Myxococcota bacterium | reverse complement strand
CCCCGAGCGCTCGACCCAGGGCGGTGATCCAGTTCTCTGCGATGACCGTGGCGTGGCGAGCATCAGGGGCGGAGACCGTCCACGAGCGCATCCGTGGGGCTCGCTCGATGTTGCTGTAGGCGACCGTGCGACCTCCGGGCTCAATCGGAGGTACGGATCGGCGGCGTCACGGCATGAGAGCGAGCCGATCGGACGGATCAGAGGGTCTCGAGGAACGCCAGCAGATCGGCCCGCTGTTCGTCGGTGAGGGCGCGCCAAGCCGCACGCGAGGTAGCGGCCTCGCCCGCGTGGCCCAGCTCGACCGCGTCGCCCAGCGTGGGGGCCATGCCGTGGTGCAGGTAGGGCGCGGTGTCGCGCAAGCCCCAGAGCGGCGGCGTGCGGAACTCACCCGGCTCGAGCCCCACCTCTTGGTCGACCAGGGGGACGTCGGGGGGGCCCACGTCGTGAAGGAGCAGGTCGCTGTAGAGCGCCACGCCGTCGAGGTCGGGGAGGTGGCAGCCGGCGCAGCCCGTGGCGGTGAAGAGGGCCTCGCCCCGGTCGGCCGCGTCGGGGTCGGCGGCCACCATTCGGACAGGGGGCGCGAGGTTCGAAAGGTAGAAGGCGAGGTCTTGGGCGTCGTCGCGGGACAGCTCGGGGTCGGGCGTCGCGTCGCCGTCGTCGGCCACCGTGAAGTCGGAGTCGGCGGGGTCGGTGGTGAGGCCCACCTCGTGGAGCATGGCGTCGGCCACGAAGTCGGCGATGCTGGGCACCTGCGCCTTCCAGCCGTACCGGCCCAGCCGACCGTCATCGAGCAGCCGCGCCCGCCCAGAGATGCCGTCGCCGTCGGTGTCGTCGGGATCGTGGTTCGCGAGCACGGCGGCGTCGGCGATGCCGGCGATCAGGCCCACGCCCAGCGCGGTGGGCGGCTGTCGCAGCTCGACGGCGTTGGCCGCATCGGGCATGCGCCGCGGCCGCTCCCCCGGGACCGACAGGCGGGGCATGACGCCGAAGTCGAGGGCCTCGTAGGTGTCGTCGCTGCTCCAGTGGCCGTAGCGCACGACGCTCGTGTCGATGCCGCCGGCGCCGCCCAGCACGGGGTCTTGGTGGCAGGCGCGGCAGGAGTCGGCGTTGAAGTAGGTGCCCAGCCCGTCGGGCTCGATGGCGTCGCGGTCGAAGATCGCCCGGCCGTCGAGCCAGCGCGCGTAGTCGTCGTCGCTCAGGCCGGCCGTGGGGCCGCCCGGATCGCCCTCGTCTGGCGGGCTGGCCTCGTTGAAGGTGAGGTTCTGGTGTTGCGGGTCGCGGCCGCCGAGGCTGGCCAGGAAGGCGACCAGCGCCTGCTGATCGTCGGCCGAGAGGGCCAGCCATGCGTCGCTGCTCGCCTGGCCCTCGCCGGCGTGGAGGCGAATGGCGTCGGCCAGGGTGTCGGCGGCCCCGTCGTGCAAGAAGGGCCCGTGGAGCACCACGCCCCACAGGGGCGCGGTGCGGAACTCGGAGCCGGTGGAGAAGCCGGGCCCCAGCCCGTCCGACCGCGCCTCTCCCATGTCGTGCAGCAGAAGGTCGGTGTAGGCGGGCAGCGGGCCCAGCGAGCTGTCGAGGCGCGGGGTGTGGCAGTCAGCGCAGCCAGCGTCACCGAAGAGGGTGGCGCCGCGGTCGGCCTCGGGGCTGAGCTCGGCGTCGGGCCGCGGGGGCGCCAGGAACACGCTGAACACGAGCAGGTCGCGCTGGTCGGCGTCGGAGAGCTCGGGGTCGGCCACCAGGTCGTCGTCGATGGTGGGCTGGCCCGGGGCCGACACCTGGGCGTGCGCCGTGCGGCCGAGCAGGTCGAGGGGGCTCACCCCCGGCGCGCGCTCGAGCGACGCGGTGGTGTCGACGGCTTCGGGCAGCTCGTAGAACAGCGGGTTCGACGTGAGGCCCATCTGGTTGAGCATCGCGCCGCGGTTGAAGCTCTCGAGGCTCGAGGCCTGCGACTTGTAGCCAAACCGCCCGACCCGGCCCTGCTCGTAGTTGGCGCGCCCAGAGATGCCGTCGCCGTCGGCGTCGTCGGGGTCTTCGCGCAGCAGGATCTCGCTGTCGGGCACGAACTCGAACAGGCCGACGCCGAAGCCGGAGGGGGTGTTTCGCCGGGCGTAGAGCGTGGTGTCTTCTGGCTCGGAGACGTGGCCGGCCGGGTGGGTGCTGTAGATGTTGCGCACCGGGCTCTGGCCGTTGGAGCCGACGTCTTCGAGCTGGCCGTCCCATCGCTCGGCCTTCACCAGCCAGAAGTCGCGGTAGCGAGGCGCGGAGCCGCCGGCGACCGGGAACTGGTGGCAGCTCGCGCAGGAGTCGGCGTTGAAGGTGGGGCCCAGGCCCTGGTCGGTGCGGAAGGCGCGCTCCATCACCTCGCGGCCACGGGCGTACGACGCCAGCGTGTCGGGGCCGAGGCCGGGCACCGGGTCGCCGAGGTCGTCGAGCGACACGAAGATGTCGGCGTCGAGGGTCGGGTCGGGGCGCGGGTCGGGGTCGGGGGTGGCCTGGTTGGTTCGGCAGCCGAGCAGGCCCGTGGCGATCAGCAGCGCGGTCATGCGGCCCATGGTCACTCCGGCGCCGGGGCGACGAGCAGCGTGCCCAGGAAGGTGTCGTCTGACGTGAACAGGTTGCCTCCCACGGCGAGCATGCGGCCGCCGGGCAGGCCCCAGGT
>JBDQIL010000962.1:0-2656 GCA_040264415.1 Myxococcota bacterium | reverse complement strand
GCACGGGGCCACGCTACCACCCGGCGCGAGACAGCGGCGGCCGCCGGGGTAGGTCCTCCCCCACCACACACCGGGAGCCCCCATGCCCACCGTCCTCGTCACCGGCGCCAACCGCGGCATCGGCCTGAGCCTCGCCCGCATCTACGCCGATCGCGGCGACCGCGTCATCGGCACGAGCCGCGGCCCCGCCCCCGAGCTCGAGGCCGCCGGCGCGCGGGTCGAGCGCCTCGACGTCGCCGCGGCCGGATCGGTCGACGCCCTCGACCAGGCCCTCGGCGACACCCGCATCGATCTGCTGCTGCACAACGCCGGGGTGCTGGGCCAGGAGCGCCTCGACCAGCTCGACCTCGACAGCATCCGTCACCAGTTCGAGGTCAACGCGCTGGGGCCGCTGCGCCTCACCGCCGCCCTGCGACACCGCCTCGCCCCCGGCGCCACGGTCGCCATCGTCACCAGCCGCATGGGCTCGATGACCGACAACACCAGCGGCGGCGCCTACGGCTACCGCATGTCGAAGGCCGCCGTGAACATGGCCGGGCGCAGCCTCACCCACGACCTCGCGAGCGACGGGGTGGCGGTCGTGCTGCTGCACCCCGGCTGGGTCAAGACCGGCATGACCGGCGGGCGCGGCAACTGGGGCCCCGACGAGGCCGCCGCCGGGCTGGTCGCCCGCATCGACGAGACGTCGCCCGACAACTCGGGCCGCTTCGTCCACGCCGACGGCACGCCGCTGCCCTGGTAGCCGGCAGGGCCCAGCGACCGTGTCCGGGTTAGCCGGCGCGGTCCCCGCTCTCGGCCACGCCATGCCCTCCTCCCCTACCGCACTCGAGCGCGCTCTCGGTGAGGCGGAGGTGAGCAAGGCCTCGAAGATGGCGACCGTCTTCGCCGCGGGGACCGGACTCTCGCTCTTGCTCGCCGCTATCGACGGCGAGCGCGTGTCGATCTACTCCGACCGGCCCGAGCTCCGGTGGCTGCTGCCGTGCCTCACCGCGGCCTTCCTGCTGTGGGAGCTGCTGGTCCGCCAGATCTCGAAGCGCAGCCTGGCCCAGACCGGCCGGGTGCCCCAGGCGCTGACCTACGGGACGGTCCTCTTCGAGAACACACTCCCAGCAGCCACCATCGGCGCCAGCATCGCCTTCGTCGAGCCCGACGTGCTCTTCACGGGACCCCACCTGCTGCTGGCCGCCCTCACCATCCCGCTGTCGGCCCTCCGCCTCGAAGGCCGGCTGTGCGTCTTGGCCGGCGCAGTCGCCGCGGTCAGCTACGTCGCCCTGTGGCTGGCCGTCGGCACGCCGGGCCTCACCGTCTACGACGATGGAATCGCCCATGGGATCCGCGGCCTGCTGCTGCTGGCGGCCGGGGGCGTGGCGGCCCAGCTGGCGCGCGCCCTCCGCCGCAGCTTCGCCAACAGCCTGGCCGCGGTGGAGGAGCGCGCCCGCGTCGAGCAGGTCTTCGGGCGCTACCTCA
Organism: Myxococcota bacterium; assembly: GCA_040264415.1. Taxonomy (GTDB): domain Bacteria; phylum Myxococcota_A; class UBA796; order UBA796; family UBA2385; genus M30B51. The sequence goes on along the minus strand of JBDQIL010000962.1, from coordinate 1,189 downwards.
CCGACGAGGTGGTCGAGGTGCTGCTGCGCAGCCCGCACGGCCAGCAGCTCGGCGGCCGCGCCCGAGAGGTCACCCTGCTGATGAGCGACCTGCGCGACTTCTCGGGGCTGGCGCGCCGCCTCGGGCCCCATGACGTGGTGCGGGTGCTCAACCACTACCTCGGCGAGATGACCGAGATCGTGCAAGCCCACGGCGGCACGCTCGACGAGATCATCGGCGACGCCATGTTCGTGCTCTTCAACGCCCCGCTCGAGCAGCCGGAGCACGCCCAGCGAGCGGTCGAGTGCGCGCTGGCCATGCAGGCCGCCATGGACGGCGTCAACGCCTGGAACACCGCGAACGGCCTGCCGTCGCTGGGCATGGGCATCGCCGTGCACACCGGCGAGGTGGTGGTGGGCAACATCGGCTCTCGGCTCCGCCAGAAGTACGGCGTGGTCGGCGAGAACGTGAACCTCACCGCCCGCATCGAGGGGGAGGCCGGCGCCGGTCAGGTGATGGTGTCGGGGGCCACAGCGGCCCAGGTGGGCGACCGACTGCGGGTCGCCAGCCGGCGCATGGCGTCGCTCAAGGGCCACCCCGAGCCCATCGAGCTGGTCGAGGTTCAGGGCATCGCGCCGCTCAGCGCCGCTCCGGCGCGGACGGCACCAGCACCAAGCTGAGGTCCTGGGTCTCCACATGGCACCGGTCGGCGGGCACATCCACCGTCTCGCTGACGCGCGAGAAGCCGTCGGCCACGGCGGTCACGGTGACCTCGCCCTCGACCTCGAAGCCGCACGCGTAGGCGGGCTCTTCGGGCCAGGCCTCACAGGGCAGGTCGTCGCTGCCGGCCGCCGCGTAGGTGACCGTGGCGTCTTGGATGGCCGCACCGTCTGAGGCCTCGAGCGTCACCATCACCGACACGCGGGCCTCGGTGGTACAGCTGAGGTCGTCGTCAGGGAAGCCGCTGTCGTCGTCTTTGTCTCCGCAGGCGGCGAGCAGGGGGATGAGGGCGACGGCGAGCAGGATGCGGGGCATGGGTCCTCCGGGGGTCGAGCGCGACGGGGCGCGTGCGGGATCGATGCGAAGAGCGTGCCACACCCGAAGACGCCCGGCTGGTGGGGAACGGTCGCTCTCCGTCCGCCACCCGAACAGCGAGACCACGACACCCGTGTCGGGGTTAGGTCGGCCCCTCCCCCGGAGCCTCCATGCT
>JBDQIL010000961.1:0-2658 GCA_040264415.1 Myxococcota bacterium | reverse complement strand
GCCCCGGTGCCCACCGTGTCGGTCGAGGTGGTCACCACCGCCTTCGTGCAGGCCGACTGGAAGCAGGTGGTGGACGACGGCACCGCGGGCGCGGTCGAGCTGCCGGTGCAGGTGGGCGTCATCCGCCACCCCACCGCCACCATCGCGGTCGATGCAGGGCTCGGCCTCGCCGCCCGCGCCGGCGACTACCCGGGCTTCCCGCTCTCGGCGATCATGGCCTTCACGGTGCCCGACGGCGCGGCCCTGGTGGAGCAGCTCGCGGCCCCGCCCGACCTCTTCTTGATGACCCACCTGCACTACGACCACGTGGGCGGGCTGCTCGACTTCCCGGGCGCGACGGTCTGGACCACCGAGGACGACTGGCGGGCCTACGGGGCCAACGCCCGCGGGGGCTTCCCGAAGGCCCTGCGCCAGGGCCTCGACTGGCAGCCCCAAGACCTCGACGCCCACGGTGCGTCGATGGTGCTGGGCCGGCCCGCCCTCGACGTGCTCGGCGACGGCACGGTCTGGTACCTCTCGCTGACCGGCCACACGCCGGGCGCCGCCGCGGTGCTCGCCCGGGCCGAAGACGGCCCCTGGCTCTTCGTGGGCGACACCGCCTGGGTCGACGCCCACCTCGACGGCGCCCGCCGGCCGCCCCTGGTGCGGGCCGTCATCGACAGCCACCCCCGCGAGGTCGTGCAGAGCGCGCGGTGGGCCCAGGCCCTGAAGGAGCAGTGCCCCGACCTCCGCGTGGTGGTGGGCCACGAGCCCGCCAATGCGGCGGGCCTGTCGTCGGCCGGGTCGCCCTGACCATGGCCGGCCGCCTCTACATCCAAGAGACCTTCGTGTCGGTGCAGGGCGAGGGCCTGCTCACCGGCGTCGCGTCGTCGTTCATCCGCCTGTCGGGGTGCAACCTGCGGTGCCGGTGGTGCGACACGCCCCGCACGTCGTGGGCGGCGACAGGCGAGCATGTCGACGTCTCTGCGCTCCTCGAGTGGGCGGCGGCCGGCCCGCGACATGTGGTGGTGACCGGCGGCGAGCCCTTGCTGCAGCGTCCGGTCGAGGCCCTGTGTGGCGCCCTCTCGTCGGCGGGCCACCACGTCACCATCGAGACGGCAGGCACGGTGTTTCGCCCGGTGCAGGCCCACCTCATGAGCATCAGCCCCAAGCTGGGCGACTCGACCCCCACCGACCACCCGGTCTGGGGCGCCCGGCACGAGCGCGACCGGCTGCAGGTGCCGGTGCTCCGACAGCTCATCGAGGGCTACCCGGTGCAGCTCAAGTTCGTGGTGGGGCGCCCGGCAGACCTCGACGAGATCGCCGCGCTGCTGGCCCGGCTGCCTGCGGTCGCGCCCGACCGCGTGCTGCTCATGCCCGAGGGACGCAGCCCGGCCGAGCTCGACGCCAAGGCGCCCATGCTGCTGGCGGCCTGCCGCGAGCGCGGGTGGCGCTTCTGCGATCGGCTGCACATCCGACTCTTCGGCGACACGCCGGGCACCTGAGCGGCGCCCGGCGTCGCGGCGCTGGGCTCAGAAGCGTCCGTGTTGCAGCGGGACCGCCCAGTGGCCGGCGGCGACGCTGTCGCCCTGGGCGTCGAGGCCCACCGCCGCGGCGCCGCTCCCGACCAGCACCGTGGCGCCGCCGTATCCGGCGCCCACGGTCCAGCCGCCGTGCGACAGCGTCTGCCCCAGGGCGTCCGACCGGAACCCGACGGGGGACGAGGCGAGGCCCGTGCCCGACGTGAGCGACACCGCGGCGTCGTCGTAGTCGAGCCGCTGGCTGTCGTAGCCAGGCTCGTCGAGGGTCAGCATCGTGTAGCTGCTGAAGCCGATGGGCGACGAGGCGAGGCCCGAGGCGTCGAACACCGCGAAGTCGAGCTGCTGGAAGCCGATGGGCGACGAGGCGAGGCCCGTCCCACTGAACGAGACGCGGTCGAGCGCGCAGAAGCCGATGGGCGACGAGGCGAGGCCCGTGCCGTCGAGGTCGAGGGTGACTCGGACGCGATGAGGCTCGCGATGTGGGTGCCGTGCTGGTGCTCGTCGTAGGCGTCGGGGTCGTCGTCGACGAAGTCCCACGGGGCGACGATGGGCACCTGGGCCAGCGAGGGGGCCTGGGCGAAGCCGGCGTCATCGGCGTAGGCCACGCCAGAGTCCAGGACGGCCACGACCACCGAGCCGTCGAACACGGTGGCGCCGGGGGCGGGCGCGTCGATCTCGTCGAGGTGCCACTGCAGCGGGTGGGCCCGCGGCGGGGTGCTGGCGGTCTCTCCTTGGGGCGCCGAGACGGGGGTGGCGCGGGTCTTTCCAGCCGCGCTGTGGATGGCGGCCATGGGCTCCGCGTGCGCGACGTCGGGGTGCCGGGCCAGCGCGGCGAGCACCGCGTCGCGGTCACCGGGGCCCACGTCGAGCGCGGCGTACCCAGACCACCCTGCAGCGGCGCGCACGGTGGCGCCCACGTCGTCGGCGACGGCGTCGAGGTCGGCGTCTGGAGCGGGCAGGACCATCACGCGGTCGGTGAAGTAGACGCGCTGCGCGTCGAGGTTCGCGAGCGACGCGAGGGGGTCGCTGGGGTCGGCCAGGTTGTCATCCTGGCTCTGACTTATGGGCATGAGACAGTGGGAGGCGAGCTCGAGGGTCGCTTGCGGCGGGTCGAAGACCACGTCATCTCGTTCCGAAG